>NZ_JBFSVE010000009.1:0-105739 GCF_041467715.1 Vibrio sp. 10N.247.311.14 | reverse complement strand
GCTTGTACGGTGGTGTGAGAGGACGGAGGCCGTGAGGCCTCCTCCTACTCGATTGGGTGTATGTTCTTGTTATACGAGACGAACTTACCGCTCTAAACCAGAGCTGCCACTTTTCCTTTCGCAACCAATTGATATCGAACCGAGTCATACGCCCAGTTGAACCCAATCGCGTACAAAACAAAGAAAATAACCAAGCCGATATCCATGATCAGAACGGTGAGGAAATCGAGTTGAAGTATCCACATTAATACAGGCAGTGTTACCGTCATCAAACCTAACTCAAAACCAAGCCCGTGTAGCAGCCGTGTTTTCGTGGTTCTTTTGCTTCGGTCTGTTCCGTAAATTTTGTCGTAGCCATAGTTGTAAACGTAGTTCCAAGCCATTGCTATCAATGATATTGCGAGCGCTAAGCCTGCCATTTCACCTGCGCCGTTTCCTGTAATATAGGTTGCAAGCCCTGCCATCAAAACCAAAGCAACCAATTCAAATAGCACCATGTGCAACATGCGTTCTTTATGTGACATTTTTCTAACTCTCTTTACGATTAAATAGCCGCCGATGGGCTAATGACTTGACTAGATAATATCTACTTAAGTGATAATATAAAGATAGTTAGCATCACATATAGTGATAGTAAGTTTTGGGAGACACCGAATGTACAACATTGAACAACTGAAAATGTTTGTGTATGCCGTTGAATTAGGGTCATTTTCTGCCAGTGCTCGTCATTTGGGGAAGGTGCAGTCGGCGGTGAGCCAAGGCATCAGTAATCTTGAAATAGATTTTAATGTTGAGCTTTTTGATCGTTCGACTCGAAAGCCTTCACTAACCAAAGCGGGCGAGCAGTTATTTAAACAGGTGAAAGCGATCGTGCTTCAGGTTGAAGATCTGAATGTGACGGTTAGTGCGATGGGCAGTGGTGAAGAGGGGCTCATCAAAATTGCATTAGATGATTCACTATTGGTCCCGAATCTATCTAAGATCCTTAGTCAGTTCAGTCAACAATTCCCTGCGACTGAAGTGGAACTGGTTGCGTGTACCACGACAGAGGTCAATCCGTTAATTATCGAAGAGAGGGCCGACATTGGATTAATGTTTACTAACTTGGCTTTTGATGTCGGTTCTGAGCCTTGCTTTATCGGTCACTTACCGTTTATTGCTGTGTGTCATCCAAGTCATGCGCTCGCAAAAACAGGTGTGGCGAAACTCTCTGACTTACTCCCGCATCGTCAGTTAATGTTGAGGGGAGACAAAGGTAAGGTGATGGATCCGTTTCCGCTGATTGCCGGAAAGGTATGGTGGTCAAACAGCTTTATCGTCATTAAAGAGATGATTCTTGGTAGCGATATCGGTTGGGCATACTTACCGAAACACCTTGTTGAAGAAGAGCTTATTAAACAGCGCTTGGTAGAGGTGAATGTGTCATTTGACCATAAAACTTGGTCGCCTCCGGTTGATCTTGTTCTGTCTAAAACACGCTCAAAAGGTCCTGCATTACTTTGGCTTGAACAAGCATTGAAAGGCCTATTAGACGAAACTGAATAAAGAAAAGGCTCACCGTTTAACGTGTGAGCCTTTCTGTTCAAAGTGATGCTGCTTTTTGTTAGTTCTAGTTCTAGGTGTAGACGTAGATGCTATACGCTAGGTTTAACCGTCTGACCGTTGTAGTACTTGTCTTTCATCTTAAGCGCCACGTTCACAAGGTAAATCAGCACAGGGACTTCAATCAGTGGACCGATAACGCCTGCAAACGCTTGGTCTGAGTTGATACCGAATACTGAGATAGCCACGGCAATCGCTAGCTCGAAGTTGTTACCTGTTGCTGTAAATGCAATTGATGCGTTCTTGTCGTACTCGATGCCCATCTTTTTACCGATGAAGAAACTGATGAAGAACATCGCAGTGAAGTAGATAGTCAGTGGAACCGCAATTAATAGAACGTCCATTGGCAGTTCAACAATCATTTCACCTTTTAGGCTGAACATCAGAACGATGGTTGCCAGTAGTGCAATCAGTGTGATTGGAGAGATGTGTGGAATAAATACGTCGTTGTACCACTGCTCGCCTTTCATCGACACAAGGATCTTACGGCTTAGGAAGCCCGCTAGGAATGGGATACCTAGGTAGATAATTACACTGTGTGCAATGTCGATCATCGAGATATCAACCAACATGCCTTCGTAACCAAATACTGGTGGAAGAACGCTGATGAACAACCACGCCATAAAGCTGTAGCTCACCACTTGGAATGCACTGTTTAGAGCAACCAATGCCGCGCCGTACTCTTTGTTACCGCCGCCGATGTCGTTCCAAACCAGAACCATCGCCACACAACGAGCAAGACCAATCAGAATCACCCCAACCATGTAACCTGGGTGGTCTCCCAAGAAAGTTAGTGCCAATACAAACATCAGAATTGGACCAACGATCCAGTTCATGATCAAAGAGAGCTTAATGGCTTTCTTATCTTTTACCACAGTGCCTAGCAGGTTGTAGTTAACCTTAGCCAGAGGTGGGTACATCATTAAGATAAGGCCAACCGCAAGCGGAATGTTAGTGGTGCCAACAGACATTGAATCGTTCCACTGTTCGATCTGTGGGAATAGGGTGCCGAGTAGTACACCAAGGCCCATGGCAATAAAAATCCACAGTGTTAAGTAGCGATCTAGAAAACCTAACTTTGGTTTCATGATAATCTCTCTTAGTTGATATCGTAAATCGTCGAAAAACGATTGGTTGTGGCAAAAAAACACGCTTAAAAGTAAAGGCTATCAAAGCCGATCATTCAAGCGTGAACTTCTATTTTAAAATGCTGTTAAATATCGATTCGAAGCGTTGAATATTGTCGCGGTCGATGCGGTAACACATCTTCGGCGGAATCGACTCAGCCGTAATAAAACCTGAGGCTTTCAATATTCTTAAGTGCTCTGATACCGTTGATTGAGCTAAACCCAATTCACTCACCAGATCACTGTTCAAGCAGCCGCCCGATTTTTCTAACGTGGAAAGGATACTCAATATACGTATTCTTGCTGGGTGAGCGAGTGCTTTCGCCAGTGCGGCCATTTGCTTTTCTGCTTTAGCATCACCGTGTTCGATGGGCAGAGAACAGCCACCAGATGTCGAGCAAGTTGAGTTCATATTGACGTCTCACTTTCATTAATCGTTAAAAGACGATTAATGATAAGCCTATTTTAAATAGGGGTCAATGCTCACTGTCTATTTGAACGAACTTTAAGGTGGCGATTCAGGGACTATGGTTGAACTCTGCTTTGACTCAGCTACGCAAAATGGCGTGAACATCGATTAAACGCCATTTTGCTCGGTTATCCGCTAGTTAAGAACGGTATAGCCTCGGTTGATCATACAGTTACGATTCACTTGAAACTTCTGCTGCTCAGATAGCTCGGCGGATTGTCTTTTTTGAGCACCGTGCTTTAAAGCGCCGCTGATAATACCGATGCCAGCACCAATTTTTGCACCATCATGACCACTCCCGCCAGAGACGGCTCCACCAACCGCACCCAGCGCTGCACCCTTAGCGGTTGAACCGACAATATCGCTGCCAAGAGAATCGACCTCTTCAGGCTTCACTTGTTGAGCGTATTGCTCACATTCATACAGATCGGCGTGATACTGTGTTTCATCAACACCTTTAGTATCGACAATAATTTGATTAGCAAATACTGAACTTGATGCTACAAGCAATATCGCTGCGATTGGAGAGAATGGAAATTTCACAATATAGACCTCTAGAGTATTCATTGCATTGTTAAAGTGACGTGTAGTTCTCGATGAAATCAAGGCGACGATCGGTGTACTCACCAGAATCCAACATCTTAGATAACCCGCGAAGCGTGTTGTAAGGCTGAGAAACGGCCACCATGTTAATGAGCCAATACGGAATATCGCCACCTGGATCACTCAATACTCGATAAGAGATATGGGTGGTGTTTTCGTCGATTGGTGTCAGGATCCAACTCGCCTCTAATTCAGCCACTCTGATGATTTTTTTATTATTGTTTGGCAGGTAATCAGGCCTACCATGCTGATCAATGGTGACAACCATCGTCTCTGGATCTTGAGTGATGACGTTCTCTACGATAGCTTCTCGATCGGCAACTGGCCAAGGTGCCTTGGTATAGGTTTTGGTGATCGTGTGCGCCGCACTAAAATGCTCTATTTCTTCCATGTCATCGATGTTTTCTACCCATTGCGTGCCAACAGAGGTATCGATAAAGAGTGCGATAATAGAAGTGAGGGACGCGTTGATGTCGCCTTCTGCTCGAAATTCTTTAAAGTGACTGCCTTCAATTTTACGGTTATAAACCTCGATGCCTTTTTTATCGCGTGCCAGTGACCAGCCATCGGTGTCTGATGCAAACACCGAAACTGAACAAGCAAGAAGAAGCAAAGTAATAATCTTATTCATCATGTTAATGAGCGCCCTTTCCAGCTGATTTTATTGGTTTTAGATAAGCGGTAACTGTTCAGCACGAGTAGGCTTTGAACACAAATACCGAAGGGTACGGTTAACGCAAATTTTGCGGGAACAAACAGTTCCTTAACCAAAATGAAGTAGGTGACGATCGACACCAAGAGCATCACAGAGCTGACAATGAGCGAATAAGCATGAATGGCAGACATGTCACTGATGAAGGCGTTCGCCGATACAAGCATCAAAAGCGGTCCCGCCCATGCGATGATGTTGGCTTTGATGAAGACTTTTAAAGCTTGTGCTTGCGATTGACAATTCACAATAAGATTCATGTTTTTGGAAAAGCCAGCCCAGATTGAGTTGAAGTCTGAATACATGTGCGTACTCATTAGTTTGTCTGCAAATGCCCAGAAAATCTTAAATCCA
This sequence comes from Vibrio sp. 10N.247.311.14, assembly GCF_041467715.1. Lineage (NCBI taxonomy): Bacteria > Pseudomonadati > Pseudomonadota > Gammaproteobacteria > Vibrionales > Vibrionaceae > Vibrio > Vibrio sp. 10N.247.311.14. The sequence goes on along the minus strand of NZ_JBFSVE010000009.1, from coordinate 100,875 downwards.
TTGACCTTCATGACTTTTGCAAAGGCGATGTCTTCCGATATCGCGTTTGCTACTGCGGCGTGTCCACCGACTGCGTCGTAGGATTTTCGGGTAAACAACATCGCCTGACCGTTAGCAATCGCTTCTTCCTTAGTCATGTCGTTCGAGTTTTTAAAGTTCATATAAGATGCGATCGATAGAAAGATGCCCGGCAAGGTCGCTTTTTCTGCCACAGACGCAAAAGTTTGTTTTGGATTAAACGATAAGAGATCAGTTTTTTGTTGGATAGCAAAGTCGATAACGCTCTGTAGCATCGCGGGTGCTGAATCGGTATCTGCATCAATGAAATACACATATTCACCGCTCGCGTTGAGTGCGCCAGCCATACATGCATTGCTCTTACCAAGCCATCCGGTCGGTAACGTTCTACCTGAAATACAGCGCGCGTTAACGTCGAACTTACTGATCAATGCTTCTACTTTTGCACGGGTTGAGTCAGTAGAAAAGTCATCAACAACAATGACTTCAAACTTGTCTTTTGGGTAGCTCTGCTTCAATAGAGAGCCAAGGCTGATTTCAATATTGTCTTCTTCATTTCGCGCAGGAATAATGACGGAAACAGTCGGCCACTCAGTTCTTTTGAACGATATTTTAGGTTCAATGTGAATACGATGGCGCTCTAAGTTCGCAAGTGTAATTAGAAACTTGACGGTAACGATGCAAAGCAAGGTCGTAATAATAGCTAAAATCATAATGACTGTGGTCGGAATAAAGTGATGGAGAGACAGGAAAGAATATAGTGGAGTGTGACCTAGCGCACATCTTGTATGTAGGACTTAACCCTTCAAACTGGAATGCGCTTCTGTTAGCGTTTGCCTTGGAAAGATGTGAAACAGTGACTGACAGGCGGTAAAATAAGCATTGTATTCACCAGCGACTCTAGCGATATAATCGAACCCAGAACCGTTACTCAAGATAACGAATGATCATAATCCAATAATAGGTACGCCCGACATGCCCCAACAAAATATCAAATTTATCGCGACTGATATGGATGGCACCTTACTCGATGAGCATGGAAAGCTCGACCCTGAGTTTTTCAATCTTTATGAGCGCTTAGAAGCGCAAGATATTATTTTTGCTGCCGCGTCTGGCCGCCAGTATTACAGCTTGCTAGAAACATTTTCCCCGCTTAAAGATCGCATGATGTTTATTGCTGAAAACGGCACATTAGTGATGCACAAAGGCCAAGAACTTTACAGCTGCTTGCTTGATACTGATGCCATTAAAGAGATCATTAAAGAAGCTCGAGCTATTGAAGGCGCGCATGTGGTGCTATGCGGTAAGAAATCGGCATACATCGAAACCAAAGATGAGCGTGCTCTGGCGGAGATCTCTAAGTACTACCATCGCCGTGAGCAAGTAGAAGACTTGCTGGCGGTAGAAGACGATTTCATCAAGGTTGCTATTTGCCACTTTGATGGTTCACAAGAGAAAGTAAACCCAAGCATCGACGCTAAGTTTGGTGAGAACTACCAAGTGGTTGTCAGTGCGAAAATTTGGTTGGATGTGATGAACGCTGAAGCGTCAAAAGGCGCGGCGATTAAACATCTACAGAACACATTAGGTTTCACTTACGAGCAGACCATGAGTTTTGGTGATTACCTAAATGACTTGGAAATGCTTAAAGAGAGCTACCACTCTTACGCGATGGAAAACGCGCATCCAAAGTTAAAAGAGATCGCGCGTTTTGGCGCGCCAAGTAACGTTGACGCGGGTGTGTTCCAAGTACTTGAGAAGTTGCTAGCGTAACGCTCTTAAGCTAGATTCGATTTTTATCAAAGCCAACTCGTGAAAATGAGTTGGCTTTTTTGTTGGCTGCTGTTGTATTGAGTTAAATTTGAACGAGTGTTCAGCTTGTTGTAGTCTAACCAGAAAGATGGGTATTCACTTTGAATTGGATACGCCTTAGTAACGATATTTGGAATGATTATGAGCAAGAAACTTCAACTTGATATTATTTCTGACGTAATGTGCCCGTGGTGCGTAGTCGGTTACAAAAACTTAGAGCTAGCCGTTGCGGAACTTGGTTTAGAAGACCAGATTGAACTTGAATGGCAGCCGTTTGAGCTTAACCCTGACATGCCGCAAGAGGGCGAAAACCTGCGTGCCCATATCATGAGAAAATACGGTTCTAGCGCAGAAGAGAGCCAACGTTCACGAGAACAGCTTTCGGCTCGCGGCCAAGCGGTTGGTTTCGATTTCAATTTCTATGACAGTATGAGAATGGTCAATTCACGTCATCTACATGTACTTCTCGATTTTGCACTAGCGCACGGCAAACAGACTGAGTTAAAGCTACGCTTCTTTGCTGCTCACTTCACAGAGCAAAAAGACCTGTCCGATCTTGAAGTCATTGCACAAGAGCTTGAAGCGGTTGGCTTAGACTCAACGAAGGCACTGAAGCGCCTAAAGAACACCGACAACTTGAAGCAAATTGAAGCGCAAGAGTTTGAATGGCAACGCATGGGGATCTCTGCGGTTCCTACTGTGGTGTTCAACCGTAAGAGTGCAGTAACGGGCGCGCAGACGGTAGAAACCTACAAGCAGATTCTTCAAGAGCTTATTGCTGAATCATAAACGGATCATTGCTATCAATTAGAGTCTGAATTTCATGGAATCACTGTCACTCGCTCAAGCGCAAAAACTGGTATTGCTTTCGCAAAAGCTGCCGCCTAAGAAGTTGCCACCTAAAAAGCAACGCAATGGGGGCGCTTTGGCGAACACGTTGTCTGCGATTGAAAACCTTGGCTATGTGCAAATTGATACCATCTCTGTGATTCAGCGAGCTCACCACCACACGCTTTGGAATCGCAATCAAGATTACCAACTGAACCATCTTGATAAGCTGTTAGAGCGTCGAGAAGTATTTGAGTATTGGTCGCATGCCGCCGCGTATTTACCCATGCGTGACTTCCGATTCAGCCTACACCGCAAGAATGGCTTTGCGAGCGGTAAGCTCAAGCATTGGTATAAAAAGAATGACGCACTGATGGCTCATGTTCTCAAACGTATTGAGAATGAAGGGCCGTTGATGGCGAAAGATTTTGAAGGGGATAGGCCAAACCCCGGCGGTTGGGGCGGTAAACCGGCCAAGCAAGCATTAGAAACATTGTTCATGCAAGGCGACTTAATGGTGCCAAGCCGAGTTAACTTTCATAAGGTGTATGACCTAACCGAGCGAGTTTTACCGAGCGGAATTGATACCTCTGAGCCGACAGAACAAGAGTACATCGAGCATCTGATAACACGTTATTTAGAGGCTAACGGAGTTGGAATAGCGTCGGAAATGAGCTACCTACTCAAGAACACAAAGCCTTTGATTCAGAGAGCACTCCAACAGATGCTTGAAGATAAGCAGGTTCTGAAAGTAGATATTCAAGGCTCTGATTACTATGTCCTGCCAGGTGCTTTTGAACTGCTGAATCAACCTCTTTCCAGAACCAAGCTTAAGATACTGTCTCCGTTTGATAACCTGCTGATTCAACGAAAGCGAATGCAATCATTGTTCAACTTTGATTACCTCTTAGAATGCTATGTTCCAGAGGCCAAGCGTCAGTTTGGTTATTTTAGCTTACCGATTCTGTGGCAAGGTGAGCTGGTGGCACGAATGGATTGCAAGGTCGACAGGAAGAGTGGTTTGCTCAATATCCGTAACTTGGTTGTGGAAGAGCGAATTAAAAACCATGAGTTGTTGGTTCATGCTTTATGCGATGAACTAAAACACTTCATGGTGTTCAACCAATGTGATGAGATGATCGTCCATAACACCACGCCCTCTGATCTTGGCAAGCGCTTGATGAGCCAATGGCAAACAGTCTAGCGGTCTTTGTTGTTTAGAAAGCGCTTAGTTACTCAGCAAACGCAGCTAACAAGAACTCGACAAAGGTTCTGTTCTTCAACGACAGTTGCTTGGTTTTGTAGAGCAAGTGAATCGGCTTTGGTAACGGCGCCATGCCGGGTAGGATTTCCAACAGCGCTCCACGATCAATCTCTTCTGCGACTAAGATAGTCGGTTGCAACAACACGCCCACACCCTGCAGGGCGGCATACCGCAACACATCACCATTATTCGACATCAAGCGCACACGTTCTTTATTCGGTGTGGCGTGAGGAGCTTGGCTGCTGTAACTGAATCCAAGCGATGGGTGTTGTGCCAAGTCTTCTAATACTCTGATTTCAGCATGTTGGTTTAGGTAAGCGGGCGCCGCGCAATAACACATCTCATAATCCCCTAAATACCTTGCGACCAAGCTTGAATCGGACAGGTCGCCAATTCGCACAATCAGGTCAATGTCGGATGAATAAGGGTCGACAAGGTCATTATTCAACATCAGCTCAACGTTGATGGTTGGGTGATGCGCGAGAAACTTAGCTACGATAGGGGCGAGTACCTTGTTTCCATAGGTGACAGGGCAGTTTATTTTTACCGTGCCTTGTGGTTGATTTTCCAAGGTTTGAATCAGGTTCTCTGCATTGCTGATGTCTTCGAGAATTCGCTTACACTCACGATAGTAAAGTTGTCCTGAATCGGTTAACGATTGCTTACGCGTGGTGCGGTGGATCAGCTGAGACTTCAAACTGGCTTCTAAGGAATGGACATGTTTGCTTATCATGGTCGCCGACAGGTTGAAGTGGTTTGCGGCGCTGCGAAAGCTACCTTGTTCCACCACATAGACGAAGACTTTCATGCTGGTTAACTTATCCATTGAACACTTTTGGTTGATAAACAATAAACAAAACGTGAGTTTATCAATTATTAGGGGTTAATTATATTAATGGCAAACCGATAATTAACTAAAATAAGAGCGTGCAATGCCTCAAACGAATGAAACTATCTTTGTTACTGCCGAACTTAAGATCAAAACCAACATAGAACGAGCAGCTGCGCTCGAAGCTATCGAACAGTTTTGTTTAGACATGCAAAGCGAACGGGGCTGCCTACAAGCAATTGCAACCTATGATCAAAGCCAAAGCGATCGTGTGATCTTGCTTGAGCAATACGTAAACCGCGAGGCGATCAATCAGCACTTTGTGATGCCTCATACCCAAGCGTTTATTGAGCGTGATATTACCGAGTTGGTTCAAGCATTCGAAACGCAACGTGGGCCTATCAAAGCACAAGAGCAGGAGATCTAAGACATGAAATGGGGAATCCTAGGAACCAGCTTTATCTCAGGCGTAATGGCGGATGCGATTAAAGGCGATGCTCAAAGTGAGCTGTATGCTGTTGCTGGACGCACAGAGAAAACACTCAATGAGTTTGCTGCCCAATACCAGCCAACACGAACCTTCAACAACTATGAAGCCTTGATTGAAGATGAGTCGGTCGACATTATCTACATTGCTCTACCAAACCACGTTCATCATGAGTATGTGATTAAAGCGGCTCAAAAAGGCAAAGCGATCTTGTGTGAGAAGTCTTTGTCGGTAGATATGGAAAAAACCGAGCAAGCTTTACTAGCCGTGAAAGAAGCGGGCGTATTCTTTGCTGAAGGTTTGATGTATTTAAACCATCCACTTATCACCAAGCTTCATCAAGAACTGGCAACTGGTGAGATTGGCGAAGTGCGTTCAATTCAAGGTTCCTACGTTGCGGCGATTGATCAGTTCGTGAATCCTGCGAGCAAAGGCGCGCTATACAACCTTGGCTGTTACCCAATGTCGCTGATTCACTCTGTCGCGCAACACCAGTTTGGTGAGAGTGTGTTTGATGACGTGCAGATTTCAGCCATTGGCCGACGTGGTCAAGATGGTAACATCTGCGAGTCATCGGCGATGATGCTTTTCAACGACCGTTTTACCGCGCAAATCCATACTGCAGAAGACCACGGTTTAAAGCATGGCTTTACGATTTTAGGCAGTAAAGGCTGTATCATTCTCGACACCAACCCATGGTTACCGACCGAAGACAACACATTCACGGTTGAGATCTACGAAACATCGACACGTGAAGTAAAAGTCGAAGCGCAAGGCGATGGCTTCCATTATCAAGCGCGCAATATCCGCCAAGCAGTTGAGCGAGGTGACACACAACTTGCAGCACCCATGGCGACTCATCAAGACTCTCGCGTAATCATGAAGTTACTGACGGATTGGGAACAAGCGGCGAGCTAGTTTCTTTGCTAATTCCTGTACACGCCTCATACTTGGTAGCTTCGTAAGCTATCAAGCATGAGGTGTTTCTCTAATCCTTCTCGCCCATTATCCTCAATAAATACTTTGCATTTGAAACCGCCACAGTGTCCAATATCAGGTAGTACGAAACTGACCGAAAAACCTTATTTTTTAAGGTGTTAAATAGGACCTTTGCCGCATGCGTAAATCAGATAAGAAAATCGAGAATCAAATCAGAGACGTGTTAACTGACGTTTGTGAAGACACGCTGAAAGGCTTCGATGGTTTTTTATGGGTGACTCACTCGGTCAACTTCTCATCTTTTCCGCAAAGTTTGAAAATTGTCTGTGTATTCGATACCAATCAGGATAGAACGAACTTCTTAAGTGGCGAAGGTCAACAGAGTGTCTCAGGGGCTATTCAACAAGCGTTCAATCAAGTTGGAATTCAACTGAAGAATATCGATAAGCATGTTAGCTACGATACGCAAGAAAATTGCGATCGCGACCATCAAGGGAAGTGGAACAAGAGGCTTTAAGGAGCGTTGTCATCGTTCTTGTTTAGACAGCCTATCCAAATTGAGTTTCAATAGTGTGGCGCTCAAACTGAGATTCGATACAGCAAATCCAAGTCCTATTCTGAGTTCTAGGCTCTGATAACTTCTCATCTTCCAAACCGTATTATTCTCATTTTGAGAAAATCTGAGCTGATTTCTCGTTAGCCGGAGATACTTGGTTTCCAAATAAAATTAAAATCACAAAAACTTATATTTTCCTTAATGCATTGATTTTGAATCGGCATTTGCTCGTTCTACTTGCCACCGATGAAACAAGACAGACGAGCACTTGAACAATAGAGCCATGTAGTCGATACTTTTTTCGTATTTTGATTCCTAAATTGACACGTAAGTTGGCTGACTTTTCGTTTTGTGATTTAAGGCATGACAGTATCGATTAGGAAATTTGAATCATGAAAACCTACATTTCTGGGCTGCTCGCACTCATACCGTCATGTTTAATCGCTGGTTACGCTTTTGCTGTTGGTACAGCGGTTGTGCTGCCAGGGCAACATGAAGTTGGTGTTGATCTTTTGGGCTCCCCACTATCTACGAATGCCGTCATTGATTGGGAAATTTCCAACAGTGATATTGTGTTCGGAGCTTATGCCGACAAAGCCGACAATGAGCGGGCCACGACAATTGGTTATATGTACAACCAAGTCATGGCGATGAACTCGGGTTGGTTGGAGAACGATCTCCGTAACCAAGCTGAGTTAGAAGGCCTCAATTTCGAAGACTATTTCCTGCACTTTTCTGAAGATACTGTCATTGCCGAAGTTGATAAAACTCATGGCGAAAAGACCCTTTTAAACCGAAAACCTATGATCTTGGGTTATACAGCCAGTGAAGACCATGCTGGTTTTTGGTTGTATCAAGAGCCTCCGTGGGATGCCGATGTGTTTGAGAATTTCGAACAGGGTGGGGCTTTGTATGTCTATCATGCTGAACAGTTCGAACGGCTGACCTTTAAGTTCTCACAGTTTGCTGGCAGCGGTGAATTTTGGATTGAATACCCAACTGCTATTGATTCTCAGGGTAGGGTTTCACAATGGGAAAGGCTTGATGTAAAGAAAGACAAAACGCTCAATATGACCAAAAACCAATCGGTGATCTGGAACCTTCCGGATAACTGGTTAAGAGCCACAACTCATGATGGGAGCGGTGCGAGTTATGGCGGCGGCCAGTATTTTGGTTCAACCTTTTTGAGAGATGGTGGGCGCTTATACGTTGTGAGAGTTCGTTGGCAAAGTGAGAATGCCGACGACAGGCCGCGTTTAAAAGAAGTAAAACTCAAAAACAGTTTTCCAACCGTCAAGTTAACCGATGCTCCGACTTCAACCCCGGACGGCAATGCTATCAGCCAATGGCGAAAAATCCGTGGTTTTGATGTGTCTGCAGATCTAGATGGTGATAACTACTTGTCGCCAAGCGAGTATCGAAATCGAACCAATAAGAACGCGACAGCACGTTTTCGTTGGGAATCAAGAGTGGTGCCATTTGGTCGAATGTGGAGCGCTAACTCATCTTGGTCGCTAACGAACGTCGCAAACGCGGATTATCTATCTGCTATTCATCGCTACTACAAGCAAAGCTGGGCAAGACAAGGTTTGAATGGTGCGTACAACGACGACACAAATAAACTCATTGGCTCGAACCAGTTCTATGTTCACTCTGGCGGGCATGTTCAAGAATTAGGAGCTGTTGCGGGTTCGAATCAAGCGGATGATCTCTACAAGCAACAATTTTCAGCGTTTCTCAAAAATCTTTCTGCTTTAGAAAGTGATGCGTCGATTGGGTTGAATATCGGAACCGCGAACTTACTGGGTCGAAATGGACAGTCTCATCTTAGCGAGGCGGGCTCTCTGTATTTACGCGAGCACTACATTTTTCCGTCTACTGGGTTTAGTGGTTACTCGGGGATCTCAAAATTCTGGGATAATTCTGCGCTCGCCTACAATGGGCAAAGTGTTATTTTTCAGGCGACAACGCGTTATGGGCGAGTTCAGTATCTTGGAAATAGTGAAGATAATTGGAAGCAAGACCAATACTCGACCCTAGCGATCTACCACCTCAATCGACACGCTCAACATAGCTACTTTAATCAGTGGAACAATGGTTACGTCTATGGAAGTGGCAATACGACGGCTGACACTTTCTGGCAAAGTGGTGTCCCTAAAAACATCGCCTACCAACCCAGTTCGTTATTGGCCGTTGACTTGGGAGAGCCGAGTCATCAAATCCCACATGGCTTTGCGCCGATTCCTTTGATGCTTTCGACAACGACACCTCAGCCTGTTGACTACACCATCGTTGGCGATTCCTCGATGAACGAAATGGTGCATGCTGATCTGCCCAATGGTATCACTCACGTTCTACCGACGTTCACGTACTTTATGTATCAATCTGAAAATCAGGTGGTTGCTGGTGGCCCTGAGGACATGGTGTTAGCGAGAGAGTTCAGCAATGGTCGTGTGTTGTATCGCACGGATTTCCACGGTAAGAATCCGAGCTTTTATGACGCGGCAAAACTCACCATCGCGCTGGATGTTCCAATGAAACCTGTTGATGCTAACGGTAACGTTGGTGACTATGTGAGTGAAATAGAAATTGGCGGTTATGAAGGGCTGTTCTTACTTTATTAGAACTAATGCGAGTGAGCACTCTCGAACCAGAGCAGACTAGAGCTTAGGTTCGGGATATGAGCTTATTCTTTTTACACTGCTTAAATTCTTTGGCGATCCACGATTGCTCGTTTAAACCATTGTCGATTAGAGCAAAAAGGTAGCCATCGACTTTGCCTGAAGCCGCAGGATATTCTTGAAAAGCGTGCTTAGGGTAGCCGGGGTAATCCATCTCGTATTGAGCGTCTAACTGCTTACCGAGTTGACGCCATTTTACGAATAACTCAGAAGAAGATGTCTCAACCTTATATTGGCCCAAAATGCGTTGGTGATGGGTTAACGCCACTTTAGCGCAGTGGTTGGTCTGTACGACTTTTTGTATCAATTCAACTTGTTCTTCACTCATGGTTTTCGCCAGTACATTCTCTTGTTCGATGCGCGCCATTCGTTCACCAAACGTTTCAGCATGGGTGGAAAACACAAAAGTAAGCGGTAAAGCCAATACCAAAAGACGCTTGTAGAACATAACCTAACTCTTTGAATGGATTCATGACTATTATGCCGTTGAGTAACAATATTATTAACGAATAAACACGCTTAATTGTAAGAATTATTTTTATCGAGTGGATAAATAGATGATTTTGGAGTTGTGGTATTCAGGCTCTGAATGTTTGGTTATTTTACGAAGCGACACCGATAACAGAATCAACCCAATATCTAACCATCTTGATTATAAATGTTGGATATCAATCGAGTGGTAGGAAAAACCGATTGCTTTAGCGGCGTTCAACAAAGCTTGTTGAGTCTTGAATACCCTGGGTTGCATTTTTCTGTCGGATTCAAGAAAGCTGTTTACTCCCCACTTATGACTTTTGACCATTAAGTAATAACCATTAGCTCCAGGGGACACGACACCAATTGCTGCTTTCAGGTCGCCACGACTGAAATGTTTTTTGAACTCACGTAATACCATATCAACATCCTTATTCGATGATAAAAAAAGGGAGCGCATTGCTCCCTAGTTAGTGCTTTTCTTAATGTTTACAAGAATGCGCGGTATGGCAGTTCTGGGTCATTTGTGAAGATGTCTGCAAAGCCACGGAAGTGCTGGTAGTGCATGCGGCCTTTATCTGTTGGGTATGTGTATTTACCACCAACTTGCCAGAAGAAAGGTGCGAAGCCGTATTGAAGACGTTCTTTCTTCATGTTCCACAGCATTTCGATTTCACGCGGGTCATTTTGGAAGTTAGCCCAAATGTCGTGGTGGAACGGAACAACTACTTCACAGTTCAAAGACTCAGCAGCACGAAGAATGTCTGAAGATGTCATTTTGTCTGTTACGCCACGTGGGTTCTCACCGTAAGAAAGCAGTGCAACGTCGATCTTGTGGTCATTACCGTGTTTAGCATAGTAGTTTGAGTAGTGAGAATCACCAGAGTGGTAAACTGAACCGCCTGTTGTTTCTACTAGGTAGTTCACTGCACGGTCGTCCATTCCGTCTAGAATTTCTTTGTCTAGGGAAGATGTTCCTTCAGGAAGTGTCACTAGAGCTGTACGGTCGAATGCGTCAAGAACCTTGATGTTCACGTCTTTGATTTTGATCTCGTCGCCAACTTTAGCAATAACACACCGATCTTCTGGCACACCCCATTTCATCCATAAATCAACACACGCTTTAGGGCCAATGAATTTAACGTGGTCGCCGCAGTTTTGTAGAACTGCCGCTGCAACGTTGATATCAATGTGGTCGCCGTGGTCATGAGATGCCATAATTGCATCGATCTCTTTGATAGCGAAAGGGTCCAATGGGAAGATCGCGGTACGTAGGTTTGGTTGAAGTGCTTCCACACCGCCCATACGCATCATTTGGTGCTGGTTTTTCATTTTTTGAACGGCTTGTGTTTTTTTACCAGTACCACACCAGAAGTCCATTGATAGGTTTGCACCTTCTTCTGATTTTAGCCAAATACCTGTACAACCCAGCCACCACATAGAAAACGTACCCGGTTGCACAACTGTTTGTTCAATCTCTTCATTTAACCATGTGCCCCACTCAGGGAATGTATTTAGGATCCAAGACTCGCGAGTGATTTCGTTTACATTGCTCATGATAATACCTTTTATTTCAATAATTTGATTAATTTTGGATGTAGGGAGCCGAGCGCCTTAATTTGGATTAAGGCACTGAGCTAAATTTATTATTATTCGTGGGCTAGTTAGCCCTGCGATTTAAACTAGGATGACTTGCGTCCCTTGAGCTTCAATTAGTTTTACGACTTCGGGATTGGCGTCTTTACCGGTGATGACAATGTCTATTTGCTTGGTGCTGCAAAAGAGCATTCCGGTACGTTGTCCAACTTTTGAGCTATCGACCACGACGACAAGCTTATCGACCTGTTCGAGCATTTGTTGTTCGGCTACGGCCGTTAACATGTCGGCTTTGTACAGCCCGGCATCGGTTAAGCCTTTACCTGAGGTGAACATCCAGTTTCCCGCATAGCCGCCTAATGAATTAGGGGCAGGGTTTAGAAAGATGTTCTGCGCTTTGTTGTATTGACCACCAATGATGATGACATCGTCATGATCTTCGTTGATCAAGTAGCTTGCGAGTGGAAAGTAGTTCGTTACGATTTGAACGTCATCGCCACATAATTGCTGACCGAGTAGGAAAGCCGTCGAACCACAGTTGATCACGACTGTATCGCCAGCCTGACAAAGCCCTGCAGCTGCTTGAGCAATCTCTGATTTCTCTTCATAGAACTCAGTGCTGTTGATATTCAGTGGTGACCACTTTCTCTTCTGAGTTTCTACTCGTTCCGCACCATTTCGAATTTTTCTAAGTCGGCCAACTTCATCTAACTTAGCGATATCGCGCCTAGCAGTAGCAGGAGAAACGCTAAATTTATCAATAATATGAGAGACGTTGATTGTCTGCATATCTTCTAACAGCGACAAGATGCCGTTATGTCTTTGTACTTCATTCATATTTATCACTCTTTTTGTCGTTGTGACAATTTAATGATTACTTTTGATTTGTTTTGATTCTAATAATCACCATCATGATTGTCAAACCACATCGCTATAAAAACCAGACATTAATCACAATGTTTTATAAGTGGTTGATTTTATTGTATTTATAATTTTTACGTGTGATCTAAAGCTCAATTAAGCACATTCTGGGTGTGGTTAATTGATATAAATCAAAGTAATCACAAGTGAGCATTGAATGATTACTTTTGATTGGTAAAGTCTAGTTCGTGAGCAAAACTAGAATCATCACATCCTACAAATCATTAAAATTAAAAATCAATCAGGGGTAAAGATATGGAATTCTTATACGATATTTTCTATATTTTTTACAGTCAGGTAATGACCAAAGCACCGTTGCTACTCGGTCTTGTTACTTGTCTCGGCTACATCCTTCTAAAACGTGACGCAACAACTGTTATCTCCGGCTCTATTAAAACCATCGTTGGTTTCATGATAGTGCAGGTAGGTGCAGGAACATTGGTAGCGGGTTTTAAACCGGTTATTGAAAAAATGAGTGAAATACATGGATTAACGGGATCGGTAATTGACCCGTACACCTCCATGATGTCCACCATGGAAACCATGGGCGACAACTACTCTTGGGTTGGGTATGCAGTATTACTGGCTCTTGGGCTAAACATTCTACTTGTTGCCTTCCGACGTATTACGGGTATCAGAACCATCATGCTGACTGGGCATATCATGTTCCAGCAAGCTGGCCTCATTGCTGTTTTCTACTTCGTGCTTGGTGCAGGTATGTGGGAAACCATTATTTATTCAGCAATATTGATGGCGTTGTACTGGGGTATCTCCTCAAACATCATGTTCAAGCCGACTCAAGAAGTCACTGGTGGTGCGGGTTTCTCGATTGGTCACCAACAACAGTTTGCTTCATGGGTAGCCACCAAGGTTGCACCGAAGCTTGGCGACAAGAACGACAGTGTTGACCACATCAAACTGCCTAAGTGGTTACACATTTTCCACGACAGTATCGCTGCAACAACGTTAGTAATGACTGGCTTCTTCGGCATTATTCTTCTTTCGTTCGGTCTTGATAACCTTCAGGACATGGCAGGTAAAACGCACTGGTTTATCTACATTTTTGAAACTGGTTTGAAATTCGCTGTTGCCATTCAAGTCATCGTTACTGGTGTTCGCATGTTCGTTGCGGAACTGTCCGAGGCATTTAACGGTATTTCTCAACGCCTTATTCCTAACGCTGTTTTAGCAATCGATTGTGCTGCTATTTACGCCTACTCTCCTAACGCAATGGTATTTGGTTTCATGTGGGGCGCAGTGGGTCAATTCACCGCTGTTCTTGCAATGCTAGCGTTTGACGCACCAATCATGATCATTCCTGGCTTTATCCCAATGTTCTTCTCGAACGCCACTATCGGTGTGTTTGCTAACCACTTTGGTGGCTGGAAAGCGGTGATGAAGATCTGTTTCGTGATGGGCATCATCGAAGTGGTTGGCTCTGCGTGGGCAATCCATATCTTCGCTCAATCAGGTACTGAGTTTAATGGCTGGATGGGCATGGCTGACTGGGCTCTGGTATTCCCACCAATCATGCAAGGTATCTCAAGCTCTAGCATGTTCTTCTTTGTGATTTTGGCTTTGGCTGGCATCTACATGTACTTCGCTTCTAAGCAACTACGAGCTGAAGAAGACGCAGAAGCTGCTGCTGAAACAATGACCGCAGTAACGCCTGAAGGTATTGAGGTTGAAGTCGCGGTTCCACAACAATCGACAGCAACCGCTGAAGCACCATCTGTTTCAACAACGGCAGCTTCTACAACATCAGAAACTCGAATCTCACCAGCCGCTGACCAGAAACCGGTTCGTGTCTTAGTGTGCTGTGGCTCAGGACAAGGTTCTTCAATGATGTGCTCTAAGAAAATCAAAGAGTATTTGGACAAGAAAGGCATCCCAAGCTCGACCTTTAACAGCGCCATCACTGATTACAAATCACACCTTGGTTCATTCGACATCATCGTTACTTCGGTTGCTCTTGCAGCGAAGATCACGGGTCTGCCGGAAGGTAAGCAACAGTTAGCGGTTAAGAACATGATTATGGTGAAAACTTTCGGCGACGAACTTGTTTCCATCATCGAGAACAACTTCCATAAATAATTAAAAACGGCTCAGTGGTGTCGCACTGCTGAGCCAATAAAAACAATTATATAAGTGAGCAATAACATGAACTTAAAAGAATCTCTTATCAAGAATAACTCTATCCTACTGAACGCAAAAGCAGCTGACTGGAAAGCGGCGATCAAGCTTGGGACTGATGCATTGGTGAAAGCGGGTATTGCAGAAGAGCGTTACTACGACGCGATTACCAAAGCGATTGGTGAAGAAGGCCCTTATATCTGTATTCACGATGCGTTCGCACTGCCACATTGCCGCCCTGAAGACGGTGTTATTCGTACTGGGTTTGCGCTAACCGTGCTTGAAACGCCAATTACGTTTGAAGGTGTTGATGAGCCTGTAGATGTGCTGATAACACTAGCGGGTAAGGACTCAGAAGAGCACATCGAAGGCACCATGCAAGTGGCGAACTTGATTGAATTCGATGAAGACTTCTCAAAACTTCGCGCGTGCAAAAGCCCAGAAGAAGTGGCGCGTTTAATTGATGCTGCATTGCTTCAAGCGGAAGCGGCGTAAGGAGGCAACGATGTCTAAATATAGCCAATTGAAACAACGTGTTTTAGAAGCCAATTTGCAACTTCCGAAATACGGTTTGGTGACATTTACTTGGGGTAATGTCTCTGAGTTTGACCGTGTTAACGGAGTGATAGCGATTAAACCATCAGGTGTCGAATACAGTGATATGACGGCTGAAGACATGGTGGTCGTCGATCTCGAAGGCAAGGTTGTTGAAGGGAAACTCAATCCTTCAAGCGATACCGCAACGCACTTAGAGCTCTATAAAGCTTTCCCTGAAGTGAGTGGCATTGTTCACACGCATTCACGCAGTGCCACCATTTGGGCACAAGCTGGTATCGACATCCCAGCCTTAGGCACCACTCACGCTGATTATTTCTACGGTGACATCCCATGTACACGTCGATTGTCTCACTCTGAAATTTCTGAAGAGTACGAGAAAAATACTGGCTTGGTGATTATTGAAGAGTTCAAGCAACGTCGAATCGATCCAATGGCCGTTCCAAGTGTGATTGTTGCAGGACATGCGCCGTTCTCTTGGGGCAAAGATGCCAACGACGCCGTTCATAACGCGGTGGTATTAGAAGAAGTGTCGGCAATGGCGTTGGCAACGCGCACCTTGAATAGCGGCATCAAAATTCAGCCAGAACTATCCGACAAACACTACTTACGTAAGCACGGTGAAAATGCTTATTACGGCCAACAGTAAATCGGATTTCGTTTAAGTAAGTCGTTTCTATTCGAAGTAGCTTCAATATTGATTAGGCCCGACTTCAGGGAATAAGTAGAGGACTCTATGTATAAAGTGCTGGCGTTAGATCTCGATGGAACCGTGTTAAAGGATGATCACACGATTCATCCAGAAGTAAAAAAGGCGATTCAAGAAGCCAAACAAAGTTGTCACGTCATGATTGTTACTGGCCGACACCACACAGCAGCACGACCTTACTATTACGAATTGGGGCTAGATACTCCAATCATCTGCTGTAACGGCACTTATGTTTATGACTATCAAACTGAAACGGTATTGACTCAAAACGCCATAGAGAAAGATAAGGCACTTACTTTCATTAACATGGCTGACGAGTTTCAGCTCAAGATGGTGATGTATATAACTCATGCCATGACGTACTCACAGTACAACCCATTTGCCTACATGTTGGCATTGGAAAGCTGGGCTGAAACGGCACCAGAGCAACATCGCCCACAAATTTACCAAGTGGAATCATTCATAGAAACAGCTCAACAAGCTGAACACGTTTGGAAGTTTGTGGTAGAGGGGAGCCAAGATTCCGTCGACCGTTTGATGCAACACCCATGGATAGGAGAGAACTTCAACGGTGAGCGTTCTTGGTCAAACCGAATCGACTTTGCTGCAAAAGGTAACAGTAAGGGCCTACGCCTTGCAGAATACATCGCAGAACTCGGTTATCACGCCGATGACGTCATTGCCGTCGGTGATAACCACAACGACATATCCATGATTAAGTACGCCGGATTCGGTGTAGCGATGCTCAATGCTGATGACATCGTCAAATCACACGTTCAACGCGTGTGCTCAACAGATAACAACCATGATGGCTTAGCCCGTCTAATACGTGAACAAATTAAAGGATAACAACATGACTAAACCAATGATTCAGATCGCCCTAGACCAAACAAATCTTCCTGCCGCAATTGAAGTGGCAAACAACGTTGAAAGCTTTGTTGATGTGATTGAAGTGGGCACTATTTTGGCTTTTTCTGAAGGGATGACAGCGGTTTCTACCCTTCGTAAAAACCACCCAGACCATATCCTTGTGTGCGATATGAAAACCACCGATGGCGGCGCAATTTTGGCTCGAATGGCATTCGAAGCGGGTGCTGATTGGATAACCGTTTCTGCGGCTGCACACATCGCAACCATTGGTGCGTGTAAGAAAGTCGCTGACGAATTTAACGGTGAAATACAAATCGAAATTTACGGCAATTGGACAATGGACGATGCTCAATCTTGGGTCGACCTAGGTATCTCTCAAGCTATCTATCACCGTTCTCGTGACGCTGAATTAGCTGGTGTGGGCTGGACTGAAGAAGATCTTGTGAAGATGCGTGCATTGTCTGAAATGGGCATCGAGCTTTCTATCACAGGTGGCATCGTGCCTGAAGACCTTTACCTATTTGAAGGCATTAAAGCGAAAACCTTTATTGCAGGTCGCGCACTTGCGGGTGAAAAAGGTAAAGAAACAGCAGAAGCACTAAAAGCTCAGATCGACCGTTACTGGAATTAGGAGGCGTTATGTACCAAAACTTATTACGCCACCGAGTAGGGCTTTATGAGAAGGCCCTACCTAACGAACTCAGCTGGGAAGACAAACTGGCAACAACCAAAGAGCTCGGCTTTGATTTTCTTGAGATATCGGTAGATGAATCAGACGAGCGCCGTAGCCGTTTGGATTGGAATGACGATGAAGTGTATGTCTTACGTCGCCTGTGTGAAAAGCATGGTGTACCGCTGCAATCCATGTGTTTAAGCGCGCATCGCAAGTTCCCATTTGGATCTGCAGATCCGGTGATTCGTGAACAAGCGGCTATCCATATGGAAAAAGCGATCTCACTCGCTTACAAATTGGGTATTCGTACCATCCAATTGGCTGGGTATGACGTTTACTACGAGCCTGCGGATAAGGTGACTCACCAGAGGTTCATTGAAGGCATGAAGCTTTCTGCGCAGTTGGCGGAAAGGTCGGGCGTTATGCTCGCTGTGGAGATCATGGATACCGATTACTTGAACTCTTTGAGCAAGTTTGAAGTGCTGAGTCGTGAAGTCAATTCACCGTATTTCACGGCGTATCCAGATGTGGGTAATATCTCCGGTTGGAATTACGACATAGTGACGGAACTAAAGTTGAGCAAGCCTCATATCACTCAGATCCACCTCAAAGACACTTATAAAGTGACTGACGAATACAAAGGTCAATTTCGAGACTTAGTGATTGGTGATGGTGAAGTCGACTTTAATGCCATTTTTGAAACGTTGAAAGAGACTGAGTGCGTCGTACCACTCGTGATTGAGATGTGGGCTCAAGATGAACGTTGGAAAGAGAATATACTTACGGCACAAAAACGACTGAATGATGTTTGTGTGCAAACGGGTGTTCCGATGTTGTTTGACCACTAACTCTACTTAGAATTATTAACTAGTTTCTCTTTGAGTTCTCGGTGCTCCTAACGAAAAGAGAAAATGCAGCATATTGCCCCCCAATATGCTGCATTTTTATATCAACATGTCGCTCTAAACTGTTGAAGCTGAGGTTATGTCAATTTCGAAATAGTGGCTGTTCTTAAACAGCAATAGTCACATGATCACGGCCCACTTCAGCCATCTGAATCAGGTAGTCTGTGTGGTACTTCTTTTTGATGACGATTTGGCTACCGATTTCAGCAACAATCTTTACCACTTCCAACGCATCAGAAGGATGCAATGAAGAGTCTTTTGAAATTTCGATATTAACGCCTAAATTTGCCAATTTGATGATGTCGCTAGAATGCATGATGATGTCCAAGATGTTTGATTTTCGTGGACTATACCATCTTCAATTTATGCAACTCTACTCTGCCTATCCTAAAATTTCGGTCGATGCTCTCAATCTATGATTCCAATATGTAAGTAGTAGATCTAACTCACAAATTGCGGGTATCAATAACCTCAATGTGAGGGTGACGTTATGTGCTTAGTATTTACTTTATATACTGCCCCTATTAAGTGATTAGCTTGCTGATCTTCAATAGGGGCATTTTTGGATCGGGCACTCATCAAAATTACTAATCTTTTGGATCTCTCAGTATGAAAATTGTTATTGCACCAGACTCGTTTAAAGAATCTCTATCGGCTGTATCTGTGGCGGCGTGTATTGAAAAGGGCTTTCGTGAAATCTTCCCAGACGCTGAATACGTAACATTGCCTTTGGCTGATGGTGGTGAAGGGACTGTGGATGTATTGCTCCAAGGGCTTTTTGGTGAAAAGCGACATAGCCAAGTCGAAGGGCCGTTAGGGCAACCAGTCAATGCAGAATGGGCAATGCTAGAACCGTCGGATCAGAATCCTAAGAAAACGGCTTTAATTGAGATCGCCGCTGCCTCTGGTTTGGATTTACTTAAATCAGAACAGCGTAACCCGTTAATAGCTTCTTCATTTGGTACAGGGCAATTGATCTTAGAAGCCATTGAACAAGGTGCTGAGAGCATTATTTTAGGATTGGGTGGCAGTGCGACCAACGATGGTGGTGCAGGTATTGTTCAAGCGTTAGGTGGACGCTTGTTAGTTAGTAAAGGGCAAGATGGCAAAGGGCAAGATAGTACTGGACAAGAGCTTGGCCGAGGTGGTGCTGCACTTGCAGAATTAGCATCAATAGATCTTACAGGTTTGGATTCGCGCTATGCAGATGTCGAGTTGATTGTGGCATGCGATGTTGATAATCCATTGTGTGGGGATAACGGTGCCAGCCATGTATTTGGTCCGCAAAAAGGAGCGACACCTGAACAAGTCTTAATGCTTGATAAGGCGCTTGCGAATTTTGCTCAAGTCGCAGAAACGCAAGGTTGTGTAGACGGCGGTGAATCCGTTCAAAAGCGTATGGGTTATGGTGCGGCTGGTGGCTCGCCGATGGGACTTGGTTTGCTATTCAACATGCAAATTAAACCCGGTATCGAGATGGTACTGGACGTTTTGCAAGCCGATGATGTGTTGAAAGGTGCCGACCTTGTGATTACCGGTGAAGGGCAGATGGACAATCAAACTCTGCAAGGAAAAACACCTTATGGCATTGCCAAACGTGCGAGCTTACAGGGCATTCCAACCATAGGAATTGCCGGATCTTTAGGCACCGAAGTAGAAGCGCTTTACGGCGAAATGAGCAGCTTGTTTGGAACTGTAAGATCGCCACAAACTTTAGAAAAAGTATTACAAGAGGCGGAGCTTAACTTAACAAGAACGGCAAGAAATATCGCAGCGACTTTACGGTTAGGTCACAAAATATCTCAAAAATAGTGGCTTCTACGAGGTAGGCTGCGCCTAGCTTTGGTTTTCTGCGTGTTGTAAGTTCATGATTATTATATTGTAAATATTATTGTCAATATTGAATGATTATGATTTAGATCATTAATTTGATAGGTTTTATCCATGATAACGATAAATACAAACGATTATATTTTACTTTAGCCCAGGCGTATTCTATATCCTTAATTACTGCGTGGTTTTGTGTGATGAATAGCCACCATTCAGAAGTAAAGATGCAACAAAGATGGTGCATCTAAAAGGTAATAAGGAATAGATGATGAGTAAAAAATTAACTACAGCTGCGGGTTGTCCTGTTGCTCATAACCAGAATGTTCAAACTGCGGGTAAACGCGGTCCTCAACTTCTTCAAGATGTTTGGTTTTTAGAAAAAATGGCGCATTTTGATCGTGAGGTGATTCCAGAGCGTCGTATGCACGCGAAAGGTTCAGGGGCTTACGGCACTTTCACTGTGACTCACGATATTACTCAATACACCAAAGCTAAACTATTCTCTGAAATCGGTAAAAAGACGGATCTGTTTGCACGATTTACAACGGTAGCTGGCGAACGTGGCGCAGCGGACGCGGAGCGTGATATTCGCGGTTTCGCGTTGAAGTTTTATACTGAAGAAGGCAACTGGGATATGGTGGGTAACAACACGCCAGTATTCTTCCTTCGTGATCCTCTTAAGTTCCCAGACTTAAACCACGCCGTTAAACGTGACCCTCGCACTAACATGCGTAGCGCGAAGAACAACTGGGATTTCTGGACTTCTTTACCTGAAGCACTTCACCAAATTACTATCGTGATGAGTGATCGCGGTATCCCTGCGACTTACCGCCACATGCATGGTTTCGGCAGTCACACGTTCAGCTTCATCAATGCTGACAACGAACGTTTCTGGGTTAAATTCCACTTCAAATCTCAGCAAGGTATTAAGAACTTGTCTGACGCAGAAGCGGCACAAGTGATCGGTGATGATCGCGAAAGCCACCAACGTGATTTGCTAGACAGCATCGATAACCAAGATTTCCCGAAATGGACGTTGAAAGTACAAGTGATGCCAGAAGCGGATGCAGCGAAGGTTCCATACAACCCGTTCGATTTGACTAAGATCTGGCCTCATGCAGATTACCCGTTGATCGAAGTGGGCGAATTTGAGCTAAATCGTAACCCGCAAAACTTCTTCGCAGAAGTAGAGCAGTCAGCATTCAACCCAGCGAACGTAGTTCCAGGTATCAGCTTCTCGCCAGACAAGATGCTGCAAGGTCGTCTGTTTGCTTACGGTGATGCACAACGTTACCGTTTGGGTGTAAACCATCAGCACATTCCAGTGAATGCGCCTCGTTGCCCAGTACACAGCTACCACCGTGATGGCGCGATGCGTGTCGATGGTAACTTCGGTGGCACATTAGGTTATGAGCCAAACAACGAAGGTCAATGGGCTGAGCAACCAGATTTCGCTGAACCAGCACTGAACCTAGATGGCGCAGCAGCACACTGGGATCACCGCGAAGATGAAGATTACTTCTCGCAACCGGGTGACTTGTTCCGCCTAATGACACCAGAGAAGCAAGCGATTCTTTTTGATAACACTGCTCGCAACCTAGGCGGCGTGCCAAAAGAGATTCAATTGCGTCACCTAAGACACTGTTACAAAGCTGACCCTGCATACGGTGAAGGCATTGGTAAACTGCTTGAAATCGACGTGAGCGAATTTAAGTCGTAATCAATCATCTTGATTCGTTAATTGAAAGGCCGTTGAGTGAATCACTCAACGGCCTTTTTTGATCTCGCTGTTTATTAAGCAACCCTAAATCATTGAAAAATTTAATAATCCACATTGATAGTTTTTACCTATCGAATTGATAAATCTATCCCATTATCTTTGTAAGAGTGATGGGATTATTCTACGACTATCAGTTTAGAAAGTAGAGGAGTTTGAGATGAATAAGAGCGCATTAATCGTTGAAGGTGGAGCAATGAGAGGTATTTTTGCTGCTGGAGTTTTAGACGCCTTCATGCAAGACGATTTCCGTCCTTATGATTTTGCCATCGGCGTATCTGCAGGTGTGTCGAATCTGGTTGGCTACTTATCTCATGCACCAAAACGCAGTTATGATGTGATCACCACGATGGCGACGGATAAAACTTTCTTTAATCCTGCTCGCTTTGCCAAAGGCGGTAACTTGGTAGATGTTAAATGGTTATGGAACGAATCCAATCAACGTTATCCGCTCGATTGTGGTGAGTTGTTTTCAAGTATCCCACTCATTGCTGCTGTCACAAATGTCGATACGGGCAGTGCAGACTACTACCATATTAAGCCAGAAAACCTTTCTAATGTTGTTGAAGCAACAACGGCTTTACCTATCGCTTACCGTGAAACTCCGTGTTTCTCTGGTGGCTGTTATACCGATGGCGGTGTAGCCGATTCGATTCCGGTTCGTGAAGCATATCGCCGTGGCGCACGCGATATTACCGTGATTCTGTCTCACCCATTGAGCTACCGAATGAAGCCTCAAAAGCACCAATGGATGCTGAAGAAACTATTAAAGAAATTCCCAAATATTGCTGAATCGATGGCGGTGCGTGCTGAAAACTACAACCAGTCTCTGGAGTTCATTCGTAACCCACCCAAAGATGCGACCATTAAAGTGATAGCGCCGCCAGAAGCGTTCGCAGTAAAGCGTTTAACTATGGATCAAAGTACTCTTAATACAGGTTACGAGATGGGCGTCAAAGCCGGTGAAGAGCACCTTGCTATTAGAAAAGGCGTTTATGGTTTAGACACTGAAGATTGTCATTTCTGCGTCTAGGAACGGTTTTAGAATACTGAATAAACGACGAAGCCACGCTGTTCACTTCAGAATAGCGTGGCTTTGTATCTGTAGACCTAGTTTGTTTTTAACTCAGCCTGCTGTTAACTCAATCTGTTATTAAACGAGTTCGTTGCCGCTGGTGTTGCCAGCAAAGAAAGCATCAACACTGGTGAGTGTTGTGTTCGCGATATTGAACAGAGCATCTTTGGTTAAGAAAGCTTGGTGACCTGTGAACAGCACGTTGTGACAAGCAGATAGACGGCGGAACACATCATCGACAATCACGTCGTTTGATTTGTCTTGGAAGAACAGCTCTTTCTCGTTGTCATACACATCAAGACCAAGTGCGCCAATCTTACTCTGTTTAAGCGCTTCGATAGCAGCTGTGGAATCCAGTAGTTCACCACGGCTGGTGTTGACAATCATCACGCCGTCTTTCATCTTCTCAAACGCAGTCGCATCTAATAGGTGGTAGTTCTCTTTACTCATTGGGCAGTGTAGAGAAATCACATCAGACTCTTGGTAAAGTTCGTCGAGTTCAACGTATTTAGCGCCTAACTCAACAGCTAACGGGTTTGGATATGGGTCATAGCATAGGATATTCATGCCTAAACCCTTCAGAATTCGCATCGTCGCTAGGCCAATCTTACCCGAGCCAATCATACCGACCGTTTTACCGTGGAAGTTAAAGCCAACTAACCCCTCAAGAGAGAAGTTCGCATCACGAGTGCGTTGGTATGCCTTGTGTAGTTTACGGTTCAAACACATCATCATGCCAACCGTGTGTTCTGCTACCGATTCTGGTGAGTAAGCCGGAACGCGAACCACTTGCAGACCAAACTCTTTGGCTGCGTCTAGGTCGACCTTGTCAAAGCCCGCACAGCGCATCGCGATTAACTTGGTGCGGCCTTGAGCAAGAATCTCTAACACGTCTCGCGATAGGTCATCGTTTACAAACGCACAAACCACTTCGTTGTCGTGCGCCATTTTTGCTGTTGTTGTGGTGAGTCGAAAATCGTGAAAATGAAACTCAGCGTTGAGTTCGCCTTTTGCCAGTTCGAATGATTTTTCGTCGTATGATTTTGAGCTAAAAAAAGCAATGTTGAGCATGGCTTCCTCTCTTACCTAAAATATAAATAACCCACTAATTCATTCTCTGAAACGTGATTAAAACAAGGGCATGTTGACCTTTCGCGGTTAAGTTTTGTTCGAGATAAAATCGTTTTAATCGCGACGAGAGGTTTGCCGCCTAGTCATTCTAAGCAAAACCCTCTCAACAAAGAGTAAAACGATTTTAGCCGAACCCTTCGGGCAGTGTTTGTGGTTCCTTTCTACAGCGTTATCGAATTCTCATGTAGGCGAGCTACACGTCGAATTCTCTGCCTTGTATAAATAACCCACAAACGGCTGCAAAAATCAGCTCGATAGGTCAACATGCCCTACAACTCTGTTCAGTGTGCTAGAGTTTTTTTCTCTTGTCTATCACCATTAGTCATTGTAATTGCTATGGTTATTTGATCTTTTGTCTTCACTTATTGAACATTAAAAATCACATTACGAGGTTGCTTGCTTATAAGTTCATCAATATTGAATGAATCTTACTTTCGGGTGTGGAACGTTGAATTTTCCAGTGTGACGGAATACGTAAATGACTCATATAAAACCTCTTCTCTAACTGTTCTTTGAAAGTTGTGCTTCTGTCTAACGAGTGGCGGTTGTTATTTACCAGTAGTTCTCACTGCTGAATTGACCGGGTTTTCTGCGTAAGTGCTTTTCGAAACCTAAGCTAGTTAGCGCTTCGCTTGTGTCACGAACCATTTGCGGATTGCCGCAAAGGTAGAAAAAACTGCGGGTTTGATTGAAAGCGACAGACGCGGCTTGCTCGAGGTCGCCTCCAAGTAACAAATTTGGGATTCGTCCGCGCAAAGTTCCGGTAACTGATTCTCTAGAAATAATTGGCACATATTTAAGTCTCCCTTGAAAGTGATTAACGAGTTGAGTGATACGATCTCGATAAGTCAGGTCTTGCTCTGTTCTTACAGCATGCACTAGAACCAGATTCTTGAATGAAGAGGCTTTGTCTGAAGCCAACTCATTTTGCTGTATCTGCATGCTCTCAAGTATTGAGATAAATGGGCCTACCGCGGTTCCGGTTGAAAGCATCCATAGATCGTCGGCGATCTCTGGGATCTCATCTAAGGTCATAAAGCCACTTGGGTCTTTGCCGACAAAGATGTCATCGCCCATCTTCAACTCATGAAGTTGAGGTGAAAGCTGACCGTTCTGATCCTTAATAATCAAAAATTCCAGATGTTGATGACCTTGTTCGTGCTCTGGCGCGTTCACCATCGAATAGGCGCGTCTTACGAACTCATCCTCACTGTTAAGTAAGCCAAGTTTCGTGAACTGACCTGCCTGATAAGAAGAGACAGGTGCACTAACCTGGAGTGAGAACAATTGATCTGTCCATTCTGTTTTGTTTAGGACTTTGCCTGTAACTAAACCATGAGGAATATCTGTCATATCATCCACCTTTAAGAAGAGAAGTTATCTCATTAAGGATACTCAACTATTTACACTTTAGAGTTGCATGTACCACGCCAATAATGAGAATGCTTATCAATACTGATTAAAGGTTAATTATTGGGTCGGATGTTGTCAAAAAGACAACATACTATTTGAGTCCAAATGACTCGTGCATGTGTTTTGGTTTCGTTTTAATAGACTTTAGCTGGTTGAACATCGTTAACATAGGTTGAGTGGTTTGACCCCTAGGATATTCAATCAATTACTGAAGAGAATAATTTATAGATGCGTATAATGGCGGCTTTCGTTCTCAATATAACTGTGTTTTATGCTTGATAATCTTCGTATGGCCTTGAACGTATTGTTCGTGACCATTAATACTGCATTCACCGCATTGGCTGTGAGCCTGTTTGCCCTAATCAAACTTATTTTGCCAATTTCTGTCGTTCAAAAATCATGCACTCGCTTAGCTAACTTCACATTCTGGTGTTGGGCTTCTCTTAATTTATGGATGTTGAACGCCAATAACGATATCGAATGGCAAGTGGAAGGGGGGGAAGATATTTCGACCAAGCAGTGGTATTTGATGATGTCTAACCACCTAAGCTGGGCAGATATTGTGATTTTGTCTTCAATCCTAAAAGACAAAATGCCGATGACGAAGTACTTCTTGAAACATGAATTGTTGTACGTACCATTTGTTGGCTTGGCCTGCTGGGGCTTAGATATGCCATTCATGAGACGCCACTCTCGTGAGTTCCTATTACGCAACCCAGAACGCCGTAATGATGATTTTAATGCAATCAATAAAGCGTGTACTAAGTTCAAATTAGCACCGACAACATTGGTTAATTTTGTTGAAGGGACTCGTGCAAACCACGAGAAACTGGCGTCAGCAAAGACCCCTTATCGCCACTTATTGAAGCCGAAAACTGGGGGCGTGGCATTTGCTTTATCTGCAATGGGCCCAATTTTGGATGGCATCGTGGATGTGACCTTAGCTTACCCTGAAAACCAAACCTCTCCGTTTGAAGATATGCTGAAGGGCAAAATGACTAAGGTCGTTGTGCGTATTAAATTGCATCCAATGGATGAGAACGTGAACGGTAATTACTTTGAAGATAAGGCTTTTAAACGTCGCTTCCACAATTGGTTGAACAGCACGTGGAAAGAGAAAGACGTCTACCTTGATACGGTTTATGGGGTTGATAAGCCTTCTGAGGTAGAGACAGTTGACGAGCCTGATGTGGCTTATAAGAAACAAGAACAGTAAGCTAAAACTGAATCGATAGCATTAATAAAGCCGATAGCTCATTGAACTATCGGCTTTTTTATTAATTTGACTTTCTTAATATTCAAACCATTAAGTTAGTACTTACTATGGCTTAACCGCCTGGTAAGCATCAATAATATGCTTTACTTGGCTAGGTTTGCCTTGCTTCTCTTGTCCTTGATGGATACGTAAGTAGTGCTGCAATGTTTTGGCTTTGTATTGCTGTGATACCTTCACTTGTTCATCACAACTTGGTGTCCAGATCTTGTCACCGACGTTTGATATCTCGCTAACGGTTTGGCTCTTTTCTGAATCACCGCGACTATTACTCACCAATAAAATCTCGTAGTAACGACGGTTCTCTTCAATCAACACTTCATCAATAAGACCAAAATGGATCGCCTTTAAATGGCTTCTCAACTCGAATTGCTGATGCACCGGACAAAGCAAGAAATCGATCGCTTTGTCTGGGTGTTGACGATGAATATCATCGACGAGCTTTTGAGTAAGATCGCCACCGACGCCCGCAATAATCACCAGGTGTTTGCCAGTATGTTTCTCAAGCGGGATAGCGGCGACATCCATACAGTAGACTTGCCATTGGCTAGTCACTTTCTGTTCTGCTATTGCACCTTGCGGAAAGTAACGCGTAAGTTTGCTTTCCAAATCGCTCATAAGAGACGGGACAATATCGACAAAGTGAAGCTGAGGTGCTTTGTTATCCGACAACAGTTGAACACCCAAGAAGCCGTGATCACAACAACAGTCCCAAATATGTTGGTAGTCATTGCTGACAAGGGAATGGAGAGTTTGCAGTCGGTTACTTAGCTTCATAAGGCTCGTGTCGTTAGAAAAGGGGTATTGTCGTGTTGAACGCGCATTGTAATGACTTTCCATAAAAACAAAAGCACCTAGGGTATGAATCCTAGGTGCTTTGTAGTGGCTACAGAAATGTAAGTATAGGTTTACGATGCTTTGGCAACGGCTCTGATATGGCCTTCCACTCGGTTCTTACCAAGTTGTTGCGCGATAAGTTTCGCTTGTTCCGCCAGCGCTAAAGCTGAGTCTGTTTCACCCTCTATTTGCGAGTATCCCACGCTAACCCCTAGCGATAAGGTGATATCTGGAGTGACGATGGTTTTCTCCGCGATTGCGACTCTGCACTGGTCTAGCTGGAATTTGGCATCTTTCACATCATTGGCTTTGAATAATACTGCGAACTCCTTTCCTCCAACACGAGCCAAGCAAAGTCCCTTTGGCTTGGGGAAGTAACTGCGTATCGATTCTGCAGTCAGCTTGATCATCTTGTCGCCAACCGCTTCACCGTAGGCTCGGTTTACGTGGTCGAAGTTATCGATATCAAGCAGAGCGACATAGGTATCGGGCTCGCTCACGTAGTTTTCGATGGCGATGCTGAAACTGCTCTTATTGTCTAACTGCGTCATCAGATCTTTGCTGCTCAATTGATGTTGAAGCAGTAAGTTAGACAAAGAGACTTCAGTGTAATCACGGATCATTCGTAGAATACTCTGGCTGATCGGTAAGTTTACGTTTACGTACAACACTGCGATCAACTGCTGACGAGAGTGCAAAGGAATACAGTAATGACGTTGGTGTATTTTGAGTTTACACGCCAGTGGATCGGCGTACTTACCACTTCGGTAAGCCATAGTGTCCGGTGTAAATCGCTCTGCAAGGGCTTTGTCACAATGTACCGTGGATTTGTTTCCGTGATAGTCGATGGTACTGAATGCGTGGTTCTCAAGCTGATAGAGACAGAATTGAATGCCTTTTTGGTAGGTGAAACTATCCAGTATGGATTTTAACTCTCGCTTAAAGCTTACAAGGTCATCGACTTTATTCAGTTGCGACAAGGACACGTTCAAACGATAAGCCAGATAGTTGGCACCAATCCACAATAGCAGGAGTGAGCCCAGTACTAAGCCCGTCAACGTAAATTGATGTGAGCTGGTTAAGATGTCATGGCGGTCAGTGCCCGCAATGAACACCCAATTTAAGCTGTTGTCTGCGTCAAATACCGATATTTTGAAGTTATCTTGATAGTAATATTCGTGCTTACCAACGGTTTCACCTTGTGAGAGTTGGTGGCTGATCCCTGCATGGAAGCTGATGGATTTAGAACCGATACGCTGTGGATCCGGGTGGAATACCAGTCGCTCTGTTGCTCTGTCTACAACAAATACATAGCCATTATTAAGCGTTTTTAAATCTCTTAAACCTTGCGTGGTATGCATTAAATCAAACTCAATCCATATTTCTTCGTTGAGCTTTTCTGCAGTGTGTTTAACGGCGAAAACCCATCGTCCATCGGCTTTTTGGTAAACGGAAGAGATGTAAAAATCTTCTACAACACCGTCTATTGAATGCCATTGTATTGTGGCGATTTGTTCATTGGAAAGAGGAAGGCCACGAGTGGAGACATAATGTTGGGAGTTAGGTTGGTATCGAACGATATCGGAGAAATTTGGTGTTCTTCTTAGAATATTATCACTCAATTCTCTGAATTTTTTATCACCGATTGGAGCCGTTTTAGGCAAGCCTAGACTGGTTTCTAAAAAATAGAGTTTGCCGAATGTGGCTTCGATGTTGGAACGAATGGTAGAGCTTGCGATACGAATGTTTGATGATGATTGTTCTGTTGCTGCTGTTTCTACTTTTTCAAGCTGAGTCATAGCAAGATAGAGCATCCCTCCAGTTAATAAAATAATGTATGGTTTAAAAAGCCGAATTAATGTTTTAGGTAAAGCCATGATATCCAAAGACGTTATAGATTCATTTTTATAGTACGGCAATACTAAACAGTTTCATTAACCACATCAATGCAAATGATTCCATATGGATGAATGATTTTTGTGATATTCAGCTAACAAAAAAGCCAGCTGTAAATATAACTGGCTTCTATGGTTTTCGGTGTTTTATTAAGCTGACTAAGCTTTTGCTTTAATCAAATCAGCCTGATCTGGCGAATAGTGCAAAATTGCCATCGAAGTTGGCGACAACAACATTTCACCTTCTGCATGACCGGGTTTAACGTTTCGCGAGTTGGTATCACAGATGGTTACCCAGTTTTGTTCACGGTCATTCGGTAACGAGAAACGTGCTGGCGCATTGGTTTGGTTGATAAGATAAATTAACTCGTCGCCATCTTTACCAATACCTAAATGCAAAGCGACTGAGCTTAAGCGGTTCCAGTCGTCATGCTCCATAAGTGTGCCATCGACACGGCTCCAGAAGATGCGGTTAGAGTTACGCTTTTCGCCACTGAATGCCTTAATAAACGGCACCATGTATTGCTGACGAGCAGAGATCATTTCAGATAACCAAGTCTTGAAGTAAGTCTTGCGCTCTGAATCTTCCCAGTTAAGCCAGCTGGTCACGCCATCTTGGCAATAAGCGTTGTTGTTACCTTTTTGAGTATGAGATAACACATCGGCTGTCAAAATATGAGGAATACCAAACGCAAACAGCAGACTCGCCATGAAGTTGCGCTTCTGCTTTTCACGCGTCGCGATCACTAACAGGTTTTCGGTTTCACCTTCAACACCGTAGTTTTCAGAACGGTTGTCGCCGTGTCCATCGCGGTTGTTCTCACCATTCTCTTCGTTGTGCTTATGCTTGTAAGACACAAGATCCTGCATGGTGAAGCCGTCATGGTAAGTGATGTAGTTGACGGTTAATTTATACGGCCAGTGCGCAGCGCTATAGATGTCACGTGAACCCATCAAGCGAGTCGCAAACTCTTTCAGATAGCCTTGATCACCGCGCCAGAAGCTACGTGTGATGTCTCTTAGTTTGTCATTGCATTCATTCCAACCAAGCGGGAAATTACCCACTTGATAACCATTAGGACCAATATCCCACGGCTCTGCGATTAACTTAGTTTCTTTAAGTACAGGGTCTTGAGCTACGGCTTTAAAGAAAGCAGCCTCAGGGTTGTAGTTGTCACCTTCGCGCCCCAGTGTCGCTGCCAAGTCAAAACGGAAGCCGTCGACTTGGAATTCACTCACCCAGTACCGAAGTGTATCCATCACTAAGTTGAGTGCAGGTTGGTGGGTAAGGTCGACGGTGTTTCCACAGCCAGTGAAGTTCGCGTAATGGCAGCCATGTTTAATGTAGTAGCGGCTATCGAGTGCTTTTAGGTTGAAGGTAGTTCCGCCTTCCCCACCTTCTGCTGTGTGGTTGTACACCACGTCTAGAATGACTTCGATGCCATTGCGGTGCAGTTCGCGAATCGCAGTCTTTAACTCGTTTACGGCATCTTTCTCTGCGTAGCGAGGGTCAGGCACCATAAACAAGTATGGGTTGTAACCCCAATAGTTCACTTTACCCATGTCTAATAGGTGTGGTTCATGCATGCATGCGGCAATGGGCAAAAGCTGTAGAGAGTTGATATTTTGCTGTTTGTAGAACGCAAGCATTTCAGGGCTCACTAACCCTAAGTAGCGTCCTTTAGTATTGGCAGCCACTTCTGGGTGCAGTTGAGATAGACCTTTTACATGCGTTTCAAAAAGAACGGTATCTTCGCGGCTAATGCGTGGCTTTTCTACATCTTGCCAATCGAAGGTGTCATCAACAACGACACATTTCGCCATAGCAAAGCTTTTTTCATTGGTATATGGCGTGACGTAATCGAGCGGTTCGCTTATTGCTTTGGCATACGGGTCTGAAAGCAGGATAGGGCCATTGTCCGTTTCGGCAATGAAGCCGTATTTTTGCCCCGCTTTAATACCATCAATAAAGACATATCTGATATCAGCGTATTCATTTTCCAATTTATAAGTGGTGAATTCGTCGTTCTCGTCAAAAAGAGCGAGTGAAAGAGATTTACAGTCAGGAGAATAAATAGAGAAGTTGCAGCCAGTGTTACCTAGCGTTGCGCCTAGCGGATAAGGGCGAGCGAGCGTTCTAGTCATTGCTTGATTTCTTGTTCGTTTATCGACATCAGTGAACTATAAGTAAAAAGCTTTGTCACAGTAAGGTCAAGCAACTTCACAGATTAATTACGGTAAAAAAAATAATTCATCGATGAAGTTCAAATTATATATTTGAGCTAGATCTCACTTATGTTGAATAATTAGATCTGTGTGCTGTCTACTCCTCCTATATTAAGTGATCTACCTCTTTAAAACACCATTCTGTATATTTTCTACTCCCCTCTAGTCCCCCTTAATTAACTTAGGGGCGGAGGAAGTCAAACTTGTCATCCCCTCTTAATATTGACCCCGTTGAAACGAATCAGGGGAAACCCTAAACCTCTCTATCTTACGACTACCATTACTGCTTTTGGTTGCCGCAAGAGAGCAAAAATATAAAAACCTAAAATAAATCGTCCTTAATGGAGTTAAGAATGAAAAAAGTAAGTTTGATTGCTGTTGCAGTGGCGACTACGCTAGCTGCTGGCTCTGCGTTCGCTGTTGACTTTAATGGTTACATGCGTGCTGGTACTGGTATTAGCGCAAGTGGTTCTGGTGATGTATCTGTTAATAAAAACGGTATTGGTCGTCTAGGTAACGAAAATGACAACTACTCTGAGTTTGGTTTTTCTGAAGAGCTAAAAACAGGTGAGCAAACTTGGCGCCTTGAGTCTATGATCGCTTCTGGTGCTCCTGGAGAGAATGGTTGGGAAGATGCTGACTTCAACGTTGCTCAGTTTGCTGTTAAGGCAAAAGGCCTAATCTCTTCAGATAAAGAAGCAACTATCTGGGCTGGTAAAACATACTACCAACGTAAAGATATCCACATCACTGATTTCTACTTCCTAAACACATCTGGTACTGGTGGCGGTGTTGAGAACCTATCAATTGGCGACCAGAAATTATCTGTTGCATTGATTCAAGATAATGGTTCTCAAACATCTGATACGGACAAGTACGGCTGGGTACCTGGTGCTAACCCAGGTGATGCTCCTACTTGGGGTGTTGTTGATAAAGAATCTGAAGACGTAACTGGCTACATTGCTGATGTTCGTTTAGCTAACATTGGCCTTTGGTCTGACGCTTCTCTAGAAGTTGCGATGGCGTACAACTTCGCTACTTCAACTGATGGTCAATCAGTTAAAGGTGATGACGGTCTACTAGTTACAGGTATTATCCACCAAGGTATGGATAATGGCTTTAACCAAACTGTATTACAGTACGGTACTAACGGCTACGGTGTTCAAGCTGCTAACTTCTGGGGTGCTGGTTCGTACTACGACCGTTCAGGCGACCAAAATGACGCAACAGGTTATCGTTTGATCAACTGGGGTGTAATGAACCTAGGCGAATCATGGGAAATGGGTCACCAATTAGCATACTTAGCTGGTTCTGACATTGGTGCTTCTAAGCAAGATATCGACCAATACTCTATAGTTGCTCGTCCAATGTACAAGTGGAACGACACTATGCGTACAGTATTCGAAGCTGGCTACAACGCGGGTGAGAAAATTAACGGTGCTGGTAATGGTGTCGAAGACTTTGGTAACGCTAAATTTACAGTAGCTCAAGCTTGGGCTATGGGTGACAGCTTCTGGGCTCGTCCTGAAATCCGTGTTTACGGTTCGTACATCCTAGATACTGAAAATGACAATGCATTCGGTACAAACGAAGATACTGAATACGTAGCTGGTATCCAAGTAGAAGCTTGGTGGTAATCACCTAGCGTAACCAATCCTAAACTGTCCTAATTCATAGCCGGCTTGCGTCGGCTATTTTTTTAAGGAATGTACGATTAAGCAGATCGTTCCCTAGGTGAATAGTTTTCTTTGTGGTAATTAAAGTTAGTAAATTTCTTAAAAAAATAACAAGAAGGAAGAGTTATGTATTTTAAAGCTCTAATGTTGAGTGGCTGTGTTGCGTTGGCTGGTTGTCAATCTGCACAAGTAGTTGAGCAAGTGCAAGTGGCACAAGCTGAACAAGTTAACTCTATTGCTGCCCTTCAATTTGCAGCAATGAAACTACCTAGTTCTGTAGTTTTTGATGTAACGCCAGAAAGCCAACACCTAAACTATCAATCTATTAATAGCCCTGTGGTTGCTGTTGAACTTCCAGCAAATCGTGGTGAGTATTCATTAACAATTTCAAGTTTGATTGGAGATACAGCATTTGTCCCACGTGCAGTGATCTTTGATAAAAACGGTAAAGAGTTAGAAAGTTATGGTAAAGATGACTTTGAATATAAGAAACCTAGAATGCATCTGGGTAATCGACTTGTTGCCGAAAAAGAGTTCTTCCCTCCTCGTACTGAAGACTCTGTTTTCTTAATTGTTTATACAGACCAGAAAGATATCGGTGGCTTTACTGATGTGATTCACCCTGCTCGTTTAGATGCAGAAGGGCGTGGTAATTATCTACCTGAAGTTAAAGATATTCCACTTCCAAACGCTAGTGTTGGTAAAGTAGAAGTTACGATTGATAAACCAAGCTTCTTCTCATTTGGTTCAAGCAGTGAATCTAACGCTAAGCCAGCGGCTGCTAAGATAGATACCATTCAACCAGAAACACAAACTTACTACCACAATGCAATTCAAACAGCAGTAAGTGAAGATAATATTCCTAAAGCTCTTAGCTTATTAGATGAAGCAAAAGCCCTTGGTATTGAAGGTGCACAAGAAGCCTTTGTGCGAGCCGTCAACGCCAAGTAATATAGATAAAGGGTTCCTTTAAAAGTGCAATGCTTGTAAGTTAAGCATCGGTTAGCATCTTCTAAGGAACCCTATCGAATACCGCTTTAATGTATATGCTTTTTATTTGCAATGTTCAGCAACTTTCTCGCCTAAAGGGACTTCTGTATTTTCGCATTTTGATACGTGACCAGTAGTCGTTTCCCCTGCTTTATCCATTTCCATATATTGATCAACATTACCGTTGCTTTCAAGTGTTTGCAGTGCCTGTTTGTGCGCGGCATTTTCAGCTTGTATTTGTTGCGTTGTTGCAGTGCTAGGAGTATGTGCCAGGGCGCGAGCAGCGTCGGTAGATTCTACAAGATCAGTGGTATTAGCCAAAGCCATCCCGCCCATCAATGCTGTAGTCACGATGCCCATTTGGATGGTTTTGATGATATGTTTACGGTTCATGGAAGTTTTCCTAATCAAAATTTAACGACACCGCAAACAACTGCGGTGTTTTGCTGTTGATAGAATATTACATCGAGAATTGAGTGTATTTTAATCGTAATTGTAGGGCGTAACCCTTCAAAAAAGGCTGCCAGGATTAATTCTGTTCACTTAAGGGAGAGCGGCATTCCTACTATGATATATCGTTAAGATCTGGTTTTAACGGTTCTAAGGAATATCCTTTCCCTTTAGTTCTAAGTTTTCAGCCATGTAATCGAATGTAGGGGCTATAAAGTATGGTTGGAAATGCCCCGAATTTTAATGGGCGATGCAGTTGTTTATTATTTGCTTAAATCTGCTGGGTTCAATAGTTGTAAAAAAGGGAGACTGACGTCTCCCAAAGGCTAGCTTTCGCTGGTTTTATTATCTTTTTATTAGAATCTAAGCTTTATAGTTTAATTCTTGGTTACTGAAACAACTGGGCCATCTACGTCGTCATCCAGCTCGTGAATCGCATTCAGAGTGAATGTATAGCTACCAGCTTCTGTTACGCTTAGTTGGCAGTTACCATCAGCATCAGTACCTAGGTCGATTGATCCATCAGCAAGTTCAACTGAATCACAACCAAAGTTAGGTGTTTTCCAATCTGCATCTGCAAACTTGAAGCCATAGTCTCCCGCTTCCAAAGTACCCGTTACAGAGTAAACCCCATTAGCAACAAAGCTCATTGCCCAATCATCCGTTGCGCCCCATCCATTCATGTCACCTTTAACGTAAACCGTTGTTTGCCCGTATGGCGGAATGCTAGATACATCTTTATCTGAGTTATCGACTGGCAGACCGACACCTTGCGCATCGCCTTGTGCCTGTACAAATACAGCGGTGGTTAATGCAGGTACTGTGAAGGTTTCAGCGGCGAAGCTTGCTCCTTTTACAATGTCATCTTCAGAATTTTGTTGAACGGTGTGCAGTGCAAAGCCGGTTGCTCCTGTGATTTTGAACGATTGAGGTTTATTGGTTGAGTTTACAACCGCGACAATCGCATCATTTGCAGGGTCAAGATCGTCGCCCGCAGACACGCCATCATCGATCGACATGACAATCAGGCCTTCGACTTGATCTTCGCCAACGTTACGGAAGTCGACACGCTTCATGACTTCGTCAGCTGTATCTAAGCGGAACAGTTCGCTTGAGCTACGGATCTTTAATAGCTCTAGGAATTGCTGCTTAGTCAGCTCAATGTCGTCTGAGTCTGGTTTAGCCGCGCTGTCAGCAATGATTGTTTTGATCAGATCCCAGTTTGCACCATCTTTATCTTCACGAGGTAAGCCAACATTCCAGTTGTTGTCCGTCCCATCAAACATGACGCGGTTGTACCAGTCACCAGAATCGTAAGAATCGCGCTGCATAGACTTAGATCGTAGCAGTTCAGAACCCATATGGATGAATGGTATGCCTTGGCCTAGCATCACGGTAGAAAGCGATACAGACTGCATACGCGCACGCTCTGCAGAGCTAGTACCAGTGGCGATCTTGTAAGCGTTGTTATCCCAAAGTGTTTGGTTATCGTGTTTGGAAACGTAAGAGATGTTCTCGGAAGGCATCTTGGTGTAACCAGCTGGCGCGCCGTTGTAATCAACGTTTTTACCCAGTTTGGTATCGCCTTTGTAATCAATCAGTACGTATTCTGCGAGGTTACCTGCCATACCTAAACGAACAAGGTCTTGGTTATGTAAACGACCATTGATCGAATCTTGATCAACTTTGGTTTCTTCGTTGGCAATCGCTGCGTTACCAAAGCCTTGGTTAAAGCGAAGTGGGTGGTTCCCTTCTGAGTCGACACCACCATCGAATGGGCTACCACCACGAACGGCGTCACGCAAACGGTCTGAGAAGGTACCGATTTCTGTACCTGCCATGTTGATTTGGTTCGCTTGATCGAAGCGGGCGTTGTTGGCGACTTCACCAAAGTCCCAGCCTTCCCCGTAGAACAGAGTATTCGGGTCGATTTTGCGCACTTCTTCCAATGCTTCGACCATTACATCTTTTGGCTG
Source organism: Vibrio sp. 10N.247.311.14 (assembly GCF_041467715.1). Classification (NCBI taxonomy): domain Bacteria; kingdom Pseudomonadati; phylum Pseudomonadota; class Gammaproteobacteria; order Vibrionales; family Vibrionaceae; genus Vibrio; species Vibrio sp. 10N.247.311.14. The sequence goes on along the minus strand of NZ_JBFSVE010000009.1, from coordinate 64,076 downwards.
GTGGCCCATCAAGTCAAAACGGAAACCATCCACTTTGTAGTCGTCAGCCCACACCTTAAGTGAGTCGACCATCAATTTACCCATCATCAGGTTTTCGGTCGCAGTGTTGTCACAACAAGTCGAGTTTTCTACGCCACCAGTGTTGACGTTAAGACGGTGGTAGTACCCAGGGACAATCTTATCCAGTACCGACTTATCGTTCACACCAGACGCATTGGTGTGGTTGTATACCACGTCCATGATCAGCTTAAGATCCATGTCGTGCGTAGCTTTGACCATCTGACGGAATTCGAGAATACGCTGAGAACCATTAGGATCGGTCGCGTAACTTCCCTCAGGAACTGTGTAATGGAATGGGTCGTAGCCCCAGTTGAAGCTATCAAGCATACGAAGGTCATTCATTAATGCTTGTGCGTCACCCGTTGAAGGGTCATAACCATCGAGTACGTCTTCGATGACTTTGTTTTCGTCTTCGCTTCCACATAAGGTAGCTGTCGGTTTTACATCACACAGTTTTCCTACGGTGTCGGTGATATCAACACGGCTCGCGGCATCTTCATCGACGGTAGCGATATCAAATGCTGGTAAGATATGCAGCGTAGTTAAACCTGCTTCTTGGAGAGCTTGTAGGTGTTTGACCGACTCACGATCGGCTTCTGTAAGAGCGAGGTACTTGCCATTTAGGCTAGCTGTGCCGAGCTTATCGCTGAAACTAAAGTCACGTAGGTGTGATTCGTAAAGTACGTGGTCTTCGTCTTTCTCTACGGTTGGTCGTTGGTAGTTGTCCCAGTTCGCTGGTTTCAAGGTTGAATCATTCAGGTCAATCACTTGAGAGTATGCTGAGTTCTTTGACAAACTGAGAGAGTATGGGTCTGTCACAAGGCGAGTTTCGATATTGCCTGTGGTTGGGTGATAAACCTTCACTTGGTAACGGTAATAACTGTTCACTGCATTAGACACGGCATCAGTCGCCCAAATGCCTGTCTCAGTGTTTTCCGTCATCGGGATTACTTGTGAACTTAGCAGATCTTCACTGTATAGAACGAGTTCTACATCTTGCGCGGTTGGTGCCCAAAGCTTGAAGGTCGCCGCACTGCCTTCAACAATTGCGCCTAGTTCTTCAGCCATTGCATTACCAGCATCTTCGCTAGCAAATACCGCATCAAGCACACCAGGTTTTTGAACCTCAGTTGAAGAGATAACATCGCCATTGGCATTGTAGGCAACAAAAATTATCTGAGATTTTAAAATAGTGCGAAGTGTGCTGTCGTCAACATCGATAGCTAGGGCAGGTAAGCTTGCAAGGTGTCGGAAACGCTCTTTCAATTCAGAAGATAGTTCTCCGTCTTTGCTTAGTTCAATTGCAGTTCCACCGACAATCTCTTTGTCATCGTTCATTGTGATGCTGTTGTCTAGTGCATAGAAAAGCTTCACAGAGTCTGCATTGCTAGCCGCTTCCCAACCAATTGTGGTTGCATCTAGCCAGTGTGCTTTTTGACCATCAATATTGACTGGTCGCTCTGAAATAGGGTCGTAGTACAACTCGCTGCTGCCATGGAAACCAAATACGCCTTGTGAATCGCCAAGCTTAGTTAACTCGACTTTAGAATTGGCACTGCCAAATGCTTTCTCATCACCATTGTGCAAGATGAAGTTCATGCATTTGTGTGGGTCAGAGGCATCTGGGTCAACTTTCAACACATAATAGGCACCGTAAGTATCGCTGATACCATCATATTCGTAAGGGCTGTTCCAGTCGGTTCCGGTTTCACTTAATCCCATGCCGACTAAATCTGTGCTGGTACAGCCTTCACCATTCCAAAGGTGCAGCCCCCAACCGTCGTAAGTTGAGCCAGATGAGCTGGCAGCGGCAACATCGCGTTTGTAGTAAATAACGACTTCGTTTTCAGCTGCAGGGTATAAACCACTGTTGCCAGGGGCTGTACCGTTGTCGCTATCATTATCACTACCACAACCCGCGATCAAAGTAGCGGTGAAGAGCGGTAACATTGCTTTGGCCAATGTAGAGCGTTTGAAGCTCTTCTTTTTGGTATTGTTGAAGGTATTTCGTAGAGAGATAATTTTATTAATATTTATGTTGTTCACGTTTTGATATCCATATTTCACTTTTTATGAAGATGAATATCCTAGCTTTAACCAAGGTCAACTATTTGTGATGGCTATGTATAAAGTTATTTTTAATATATAAAAATAGGAAACCTAGTGTCAATATCACGCTTTGTATTTGGTTTAAGTTAAATTTATTGGATCAATGACTCATTTGCATAATATCAATAATGTAAGGCGTAGAGGCTAGGCGTAGTTAATAAGGATGAGAGCTCATCCTTATTATTGTGAGTAATATATCGAATTGAGAGAGTGTTAATTTAATGTGGAAATTAAGTTATTTATCAATTAGCTAAAAGCGAGCTGTGCGGTAATTTATATTGATAGGTATATCATCCATTTAAGGATAACACCCAAGCCAAAGACGCCAGCGGTTTCAATTCAATATTAAAACTGCCAACACTGTTCTCAATGTCGAGCACTTGTTGCGCTATGCCTTCAATATATTCATTGAGTATGTAACGACCATCAACTAATTTGAGTTTTTGGATTACATCACTTGGAATCTTAAAGTGAATATTTTCAGTGGTATGTTGGCTGAAATTAGCTGCAACAATGGTTAGCTCTTGGTGGTCAGAGCGCAGAAATGCGTAGACTGAATCACTTAAGTTACAGCACTGGTGTAAGTCTTGGTAATCACCTGTTATCGATGAGTGCTCTAGCGAAAAGTTCATTACCTTTTGATAGAAGTGACGCAGCTGCTTTTCGTTTTCGTCTAATAGCCCGCCATCGAATGCGCCGTGGTTCATCCACTTTTGGTGTTGTGGGACTCCGATGTAGTCAAATATGGAAGTTCGTGAGGGCTGTCCAAAGCCTGCATTCTCCGCGCCCGGTTCGCCGACTTCTTGCCCAAAGTAGATCATGGTTGGAGAACTACTCAATAACGCGCTGACTAGCATTGCAGGCTTCGCTATATTTGGGTCACCTACAAATTCAGGAGACGCGATGCGTTGTTCATCATGGTTATCCAAGAAGTGCAGCATGTGATGTTCAATATCCATCATTTGATGTTGGATTTTGGGGATGATAGCCGTGGAAGTATTGCCTAGCATGATGTCTTTTAGACCGTCGTACAGATCTACTTTGTCATAGAGGTAGTCCATTTTGCCTAAGTGGATATAGTCGCGATATAAGTCCGGTTGGTACACCTCAGCCATTAAAAAGGCATCTTGGTTTTTCATCTTTATAGATGAATTAAGGTAGCTCCAAAATTCGACTGGAACCATCTCAGCCATATCGTAGCGAAACCCATCAACACCTTTATTCAACCAAAACAAGGCGATATCTCGGAATTTAGCCCAAGAGTTAGGCACATAAACAGATTCCCAGAAACGGAAATGATCCATGTAATTGCGTTGAGCATAGTCACTCGGTAGTTCAGGGAAGTCTTTTGAACCGTCTGGTCGCATGCCATAATTGATTTTCACCGTTTCATACCAATCATCGAAACTAGGCTTGGCTAAACGTGAGCCGTTACCTGTCCATTTGGCGGGCGTCTCTATAAACGGGGAGTTTAGGTTGGGATGCTGTTCACCACCTAGCGGCGTAAAGGCGGGCTCTATGTCTGGCAATTCAAAGGTGCTGTTGGGAATGTAGTAGAAGTTATTGTCTTTGTGGTATTCCAGCGTTGTGTCATCTTGAGCGCCGAAGTCACTGACACCTTCTGGGTTGTTTAAGCCTTTATAATGACGCGCAACGTGATTCGGTACGATATCGATAATCACTTTTAAACCATTGTCGTGACTTCTTTTGATTAGTGCCTCGAACTCCTCTAGTCGGCATTCAGGGTTGTCTGCGAGATCTGGGTTTACGGAATAGTAGTCTTTGACGGCATATGGTGATCCCGCACGGCCTTTTACCACGCTAGGGTGATCGTCTGAAATACCAAGGTGCTTGTAGTCATTGATGAGCGCATGATGTGGCACTCCGGTATACCAAATATGAGTCATACCGAGTTTGCGGATTTCAGACAGCGCTTTGTCGGTAAAATCACTGAACTTACCGACGCCATTTTGCTCGATTGTGCCCCATGGAACATGTTGGGTGTTTTTATTGCCAAATAAACGCGTAAAAACTTGGTAGATGGCGTACTTTTGGTTGTACATATTTATAATTCCTTTAACTTCCATCATGTTATGTAGGGATGAAAGGGCTTGTTTATTCTTTGCAGGCTAACCGAATTACAATATGCCTTACTCATCCTTATCAAAATCTACAGGGCGTAATCGCTACAGTATGTGAGCTGTTGCCCAAAAGGAGTCATGTTGTCTTCATCTATTCAAATCGTTATCACCTATTTGGTTCTGGTGGCGGTATCTGTGTTGTTTGCAGAAAGTTCTAAAGCGCTGTTGGTGTGGTATTTGGTTATCGGTGTGGTGACGTTTTTTGTGTACGCGAAGGACAAGCGAGCAGCGATCAATGGCAATTGGCGTGTGCCAGAGAAAACCCTGCATATTTTTTCTGTTGCTGGTGGTTGGCTAGGGGCGTTGATCGCTCAAGATAAGCTGCGTCATAAAACGCAGAAACAGCCGTTCAGAGCGATATATTGGGTGACAGTGGCAGTGAATGTTGCGGCGTTTGTGTGGACACTAACCCCGAGCGGGCAGGCGACGTTTGGACGTTGGCTTAGCGAGGTTATTGGATACTTGTAATGAAATTGATGGCTAGTAATCACTTACTAACCATCATAGGAAAGCTATTTTGTTATAACATCGGAATCGTTGAGGCTAACAGCAAGCCTGCCATACCGTAGTTGAAGCTTTTGATACGGACTGGTGTTGTTAACCAGTGTTGCAGTTGTTTACCTGCCGCTGTCCAGAATGTCACGGATGGTAAGTTGGCGAGCGTGAAGATACCTGCGATGATCGCAAGCTCCCACCATGAACTACCGCTGCTATAAACAGAAATGGCTGTCAGTGCCATTGACCAACCTTTCGGATTAACCCACTGAAAACTTGCCGCGCCAATGAAGGTCATCGGTTTATAAGCTTCAGTGCTTTTAGCTTTTCCACTCTTTGCTATTTTAATCGCTAGGTAAACCAAGTAAGCAAGGCTCAGGTACTTTAATATTTGGTGCGTAACCGGATAAGCGTTGAAAATACCCATTAAACCGAAGCCAACCAGCAGCAACATGGCTGCAAACCCTAGAGCAATGCCAAGCATGTGCGGAATAGTGCGGGCAAAGCCAACATTTGCTCCTGATGTCATAAGCATGATGTTATTTGGACCCGGCGTGAAGGTCGAGACGAACGCAAACAAGGCAAGTGCGCTCAGTTGTTCTAAAGGCATTATGGTTCTCCAGCAAAAAAATGAACGAAGTGACTGACCGGTCATGACTTTCACGTGTTGAGAAACATAGTAGGTGGAAAGTGGGGCAATTATGTGCTTTTATTTCCTCTATTATCACTAAATGCGCAATAATAAGTACTTATGGACAGATTTGACGAAAGGATATTGCAAGAGCTTAAATTGGACGGCAGAATCTCCAACATTGAGCTTTCAGAACGGATTGGCTTGTCGGCTTCTGCGACCTTAAGACGCGTCCAGGATCTTGAGCGTAAAGGCATCATTCAAGGTTACCGTGCGGTTCTGGATAATGGGCTAATGGGGGTCGGTTTTATTGCTTATGTTTCGATTGGGTTATCAAGCCATAGCAAAGCGGCTCAGCTGGAGTTTGAACAGCACGTCAGTATGGAAAAGGAGGTAGTGGAGTGTCACAACATTACCGGTGCCAACGAATACTTGCTAAGGGTAGAAACCAAAGATCTACCGGGCTATAAGAAGTTTCATGCCGATGTGCTTGGGGAATGTGCTCAGGTGCAATCTATTACGACCATGGTTGTGATGGATACACCCAAAGACGAACGCTAGTCGAGTTTTAATTCAGGAGAGGCACAGTGCCAAATACCAATCAGTTGTTATTGTTCTTAGATGTGGTTCAACAAGGGTCGTTTACCAAAGCGGCAACCTTACATGACATGGACAACTCATCACTCTCTAAACAGATCAAAAAGCTCGAGCAAGATTTAGGTGTTCAGCTGCTTAACCGCTCTACACGCTCGTTTTCGTTGACGTCGGCAGGGGAAGATATTTTAGCGCAAACCTATGTGCTGAAAGATACTATCAATCAGATCCAAGGCATTGCTGATTCGTACCAATCTGAACCCAAAGGTGTGCTACGAATTACGTCGCCGATCTATTTTGGTCAGCAATACTTGCAACCTATCATTACTCAGTTCATGAGAAAGTACTCTGATGTTCAGATCGTGCTGTCGTTGGACGATAAGATCGCCAACATCATTGCAGGACAGTTCGATATCGCGTTTCGCTTTAGTAAGCTTGTTGAATCGAATTTGATTGCCAAGAAGATTGCCGACAGTAACTTCATGTTGGTCGCCTCGAACGACTTTGTGAAGCAGCATGGTGAGCCGAAGACGCCACAAGATTTACTTGCGCTACCTGCCGTGATTTATACCAATGGTGATATGACGGTCGATCATCTGCGTATCAGTGAAGAGCCGCATGGCAACACTTTCCAAAGCCTAACGATTCGTGGCAACTATAAGGTCAGTGATGTTCGTACCATGGTGTCTTGTGTGAAAGACGGTTTAGGTTATGGCTTCCTTGATCAATCAAACCTGTATGCCTCAATGAAAGAACTGGGCTTGGTTACTTTACTGCCGGATTATCCGATCTCTACAATCGATACTGCGATCTACGCTGTCTATCCACACCGTAAGCAGACCAAACTGGTCAAAGAATTCATCACTACGGTTCAAGACTATATTGGCTCTCCGACCATTTGGGAGAAGATGCAGCAAGGTTAGTTGTCTTTCTAAAAGTTTAAACACAAAAAAGGAGCCAGGTCGTCATACGATCTGGCTCCTTTTTATTCTTCCGGCGAATACTGATTTACAATGTAAAGCTTAGCTATAGCAGGCGTGAGCAGTTCTTACTTTCGAAAAGAGAGGCTCATGATTCGAGATCAGTGCTCGTGAATCGCTTCCTTGCCACTTGGGTACGCTTTAGAACCCAGCACACCACCGTCGACCTCTTTACCATAGTAACCTTGGTGGTTGTGGTAACGCTTAGCATTGCCTGCAACATCACCCTTGTATCGTGGGTCTTGTGGGCGTTCATGACTGTTCACAAACGCGGCCACATCCCATGCATCCTGAATTGAAAGCTGTTGGCTCTTTCCAAGCGGCATGTTTTCATAGATGAAGTACGCGGCGGTGTTCACTCGGTGCATACCTGCGCCCCAGTTGAATGAGTTTTCGCCCCAAAGTGGTGGCAGGTATGAGCGACCATCAGCCCCTTTAATTCCTTCTCCATTTTGACCATGACAGGTTTGGCAGCTGGTTTGGTAAACCTTTTCACCACGCGCTATCGACGGCTCTTGTTCAGGGTTAGCAATCTTAGGGTAGCCACGACCGGCCAACTTGCTTCTGTCATCAATTGGGTATTTGCTTAGCAGCTCTTCAGGAAGAGGGAAGCTTTCCGCTTTTCCTCCGACTTGTAAATCTGCATCGCTGATCTCAGGGACGGGCGTGTCTTGCATGCCGTTCTTATCTAAGATGCCACCCATCGCCAACCAGTATGAGTAGGCCGTAAGCGCGACCATCTCTTTTGAGCCTACTGCTGGTGGTAAGCCATTCATTGAATAGGTAAAACAACCTTGGATACGTTCTGCGTAGCTGTTTACCTTGTCGTTTTTCTTACGGTAAGTAGGGTAAGCCATGTACGCTCCCCAAAGAGGTGCAGCATTTGCCTTCATGCCCGCTTGCATGTGGCAGTTTACACAGTTTTGTTCATTGCCTACGAACGTCCCACGCATCTGCTGAGAATCGACAAACAGCGAATAGCCCAGTTTGACTTTGTCACCAAATTCCCCAGCAGGGATATCAACCAAGCCTCGTGGTACCAGATATTTGTTATCTTGAGGTTTCTCAACTGCTGGCAGTTCGGTTTGACGATCAGGCAACTCTGCTTCGGCATAAGCGATTCCAGAGGCAAGGGTTGCGGTAATTAAAAGTAATGTTTTCATACGAGCCCTTTAGTATCGGAAAGATGCGAAGTAGTAAGACAGGTTTTTGATTTCATCGTCAGTTAACTTACCGGCGATGTTGCCCATCATGTTCAAATCATCACCCTTACGAGTGCCGTTTTTCCAAGCATTGAGCTGAGTTTGAATGTAGTCGGCGTGCTGGCTCGCTAGGCGTGGGAATTTGTCTACGCCCATACCACTTGGGCCGTGGCAGGTTGCACAAGCAGGAATGTTTCGATCCCAATCGCCTTGGAATACAAGCTTACGGTAGGGGTTATCAATATCCGCTTGTGAGCCGCGCTGTTCTAAATCGCTGAATTCGTATGAAGGTAGTGAAGCAAAGTACTCTGCTACTTCACGACGAATAGCAGGATCAGACACACCATCCGCCATGCCCTTCATGATCGCGCTTTGACGCTCACCACTAGAGAAAAGAACCAGTTGATGTTCAAGGTAGTCAGCATTGAGCCCAGCTAGCATAGGGGCAATGTTGGGCATGCCTTTACCGTCAACTTGGTGGCAGCCACTACAGGTTTCTGCAGCTTCTGGCATTGGATTAGGCGCTGCTTGTGCAAAACCAGATAAAGAAAGGCTTCCCAGAGCTGCGATACAAAGCGTTAATGTTTGAGTTTTAATTTTCAGCTTAGTCATGAGGCGTCGCTATTGGTTGTAGTGCACGCATTTTCGACATAATTGATTGTTCGCGCTATTGTGGATTTCCACATTAATTCACTTTGAATTTGAGGGAGGTCTCACATTAATAACCTCAACCACCATAATGGTATTGATGTGAATTCCGTCAGGCTAATCCAATCGCTGTTTACGAAATGCAAGGAAACTGCCATGTTCGCCTCGGTGTAACTGCTTGTTAAGGCTCTTTTATGGCACCGATTGTATAAGCATAGCTGCTTTATAGATGCGGGCTTAAAAAGTTGTGATGAAGGGAAGAAAAGAGAAGTGAAGAGTGTTTGTTGCGGGTTGGGTTGAATGTTGCGGGTTGGGTTGAATGTTGCGGATTGGATGTTGTCGATTGAATGCTGTCGATGTATTGACTGCTAAAAAAGCAGAGCAACCTCGAATGACGAAGTTGCTCTGTTGTGTTCCTATTCAGGAATGACTAGGGATATATGTTGGATCACTGATTAGACTTTGTAGATCTTAGCCGGAAGCGCTTGTCTTGCTGCTGCACCCACAACCCAATCTAACATCACGCCTTTGCCTTCTCTCGTCGGGTCAATCAAGCCTATATCATTGATGTTAACGCCATCGTTCGACTTCATCTTCACTGGTTGTTGTGTGTCACCAATCCAGTGTGCACGTTCACCGAGCTCTTTGTGTCCAAAGCCGTGTTCAAAGCCCAATGTGCCTTGTTTGATGCCATCAATCACCATCGCCAACGCGTGTGTGGTTGAACTCGGTGTTTCAATGGCAAATACGTCGCCTGTTTTGATGCCAGCAGAAGAGGCGTCTTGCGGGTGAATGTAAACTGGGTTCACGCCTTTGATAGACTCCAAACGTGGTGACAAGTTAGATACTGCACTGTGAATGTTGGATTTAAAGTTGGTCAGAGTAAATGGCCACTCTTTGGTCGGGAACTGCTCTGCCAATGGCGTGCCGTCTGCCAATTTTTGTGGATACCACGTTGGGCAACCCATGTACTGCTCGCCGCTGATGGTGTTGCGAGAGGTACCCAGCTTTTCATTCCAGATAGCCAAAGGTTTGGTCCATTTGTATTTCATGGTTTCATTGGTGTAGGCATTGGTTGCGTCTTCAAAACGACCGCCACGCGCAAAGATATACGCCACTTTGAGCATCTCTTCTGGTTTAAGCGTTTTGTTCATCACAGGCACTAGGCGCTCTAGACCAGACCAAACGATATCTTCGGCATCTACATTCGGCACTCCGCCTTTAACGAACGCTAGATTAGCCGCAGAGCGTAGGTAGAAATCTTCCGCACTATGGATGCCGTGCCAGTTACCTTGGCTGTCTTTGATTACGTTATCGCCAAAGCCACCTAAGCTAAGTGTTTTTGCAACATCAATAAAGAAGTTCTCTAGGTTGATGGCGCGCCCATCTTGAGTGCGTGAGGTTTTAGGCTCAACTATCGGCCAGCGAGCGGTGATCGCTTTGGTCGCAACACCATGCCATGGTGTTGCCATGCCCCAGCTTTCGTAGGTAACCGTGTCTGGCACAAGGTAATCCGATAACGCTGTCGTTTCATTGATGAAGGCATCGATAGACACGATCAAACCCAGTTGCTTTGGATCCTTAAGCTTTTCACCTAGTAAGTTATCTAAGCCTGGAACGCCATAAAGTGGATTAGCCATGTGGTTGATCCACGCTTTTGCGCGGTAAGGATAGCCATCAATCGCAGCTGATAAATGCTCGGTTAAAAGCGGCGCTGATATTGGATACCACGGCGCGCGTGTCGGGTAAGGTGATTCACCTGCCGCAACACGACGCTTGTATTCGCTGGTCTTGTGATACGGGAATTTGCTGCGAGATAAGAACACACCTTGAGGCTTAGTCTTGCCTTTGAACTTGGTAAAGTCATAACGTGGGCCAGCAACCGAAGTTGGGTAGCCGCCCGCTTTCGCCATCGCCCCGCCTTTTGCATTGATGTTACCAATCAGCGCGTTCAGCATTAGGATAGAGAACGAGTTGTAGAAGCCGTTGGTGTGCATGTTGCCACCATGAGTATCAACAACTGCTTTCGTTCCGTAGCTGGTGAAGCGTTTCGCCAGTGCAATAATCTGGTCTTGTGGAATCTCACACTGCTCGCTGTAGTAAGCAAGGTCATATTTGAAGGCTTCTTCCTTCAATCTTTGTAGAGAAGATTTCACACGAACGGTTTGACCATCAATTTCTACGTCTTGATCGACGAACAGAGCCGCTTCATTCACCTGAATATGCGATGATAATAGTGACGTTGTCACATCTAGTGCGATAAATCCATCATCGTCAGACATCGGTTCGCCTGTTTCTAGCAAACCCACATCCGATGCGCGAAGCATACGCCCGTTTTGTGGGTGTGCTTCGTCACTGATTACAAGGTGTGAAGCATTACACCAATGCGTGGTGCCTGCTTTTTGCATCGCTTGCGTACTTGGGCGAGACAAGAAGTCGTGATTGTAGCGTTGGTTCTCGATGATCCATTGGATCATGCCCAATACTAATGCTGAATCGGTGCCAGGTTTGATCGGTAGCCAGTTGTTGCGATCGCCCGCAGCAAGGCTTGAAGATCCTGCAGGAAGGCTCGGAGTCACTATGGTGTAGCTCAGTTTTCCGTTGGTACGAGCCTCAGCCAATTGTCTTGCTTGACGCTTGAACGGGTTACCCGCTTGAGCCGGAGACATACCGATGAAAAGAATGAACTCTGCGTTGTTGAAATCTGGTTTTAAGTGCGAGAACTTGTCTAGATCGTTCATGATCGCACCTGAACCTGCACGGAATGCGTAGCCACAGTAAGAGCCGTGGTGACCGAAGTTTCGTGTACCATAGCTGTTGAATGCAAAGCGCTTCAAGATGTCATCACGGCCTTCATTACCAGCATTCGTCACCAACAATTGGTTGGCTTTGGGACCGTATTCAGGGTTGTTTGGATCAAGTGGTGTTTCGATATCGCGAATCGATCGTAAGCCTTCCACTTCGCCTTCACCGAACAAGTCACCACCTTCGGTGATCTCAGTGATTAGTTGCTCGTAGCTGATCGGTTCCCACTTGCCTTCACCACGTTTACCGACACGTTTGAGCGGTTGAGTGATTCGGTATGGGCTGTTTTGAATCTCTAACATGCCATTACCACGGGCGCAGGCTGTCGAACGATTATTGATACCGGATTCTCCAGACAAGCCAATGTAGGCGTCTTTTACCGGTGTTTTGAACGGGATTTGCTGATCACTTGATAGCGGATGGTAGGGATTGCCCGAGATACGCAAAATTTCGTCATTGCGATTATCGATACGTACACGCAAGCCACACAGTGTCCAACAACCGAAACACATTGATGGTGCTACGCGCTGATTTGGATTCGGCGAGATCTTATCTTGTTCATCGACACTGTATTCCGTCTCTAACGAATTACCGTGGTGGATGTGGTTGGTTTTCTTACCCGCGGTGCCATCAAGAGCACCGTGAACCATGTGTTTTGTGGTTGTCGCATAACCTGCAGCAAAAGCTCCAACACCACCGGCAGCAAGGCCTGCTTTTAAAAATTGACGACGTTTGTTATCCATGATGATTCCCCAGACTACAAGCTATGTGAGCGGTTAAGTGGTGAAGGTGTATTTTGGTTTGGCTTCGATGTTGTCTTTGGTGCAGAACCAGTAGACACGATCTCAGAGGCGAACAACGCAAGTGCTAACCAAAGACCACACATACCAACAATGCCGAGTAATCCTGCGCTACCCATCGGCAGTTCATAAGGGAATGGGCCAACATCGAAACGTGGAATGGTTTGAACTTCCATCATGGTGACCCAACGTACCGCCCATGCAGAAACTATGGTCGCAAGCGCAACACAGATAATTCCTAGCTTACTTTGCGATAGGCGTTGCAGTGGTAGAACCAAGATCATGCACAGCAAAATGCTGGTGGTCATGATGCCTAAATTGATGCCCCAAGCGTCATTCTCATACAGGCTGAAGTGACCATGGTTAGATGCCCAAATCGACGTGAGAATGATGGCAAGGCCACCCGTTAAGGTAATGGTTCTTTGTATCAGAGCTAGGTCTGTTGGTTTTAAGCTTGGCTTGCTTGAAGGCAGAAGAGCCCAAATCAACAGCGTTAAACCCGTTGCAGCAAAGAATGCAGTAGTGAACCAAAGTAGTGGAGAAGCCGGTTGATGCCAAAGCGGTCGGCTCGCCAAAATCGCAATCTCTGCGCCTGTATAAAGCGCGATGCTTAGGCCCGAAATAGCCGTCACAGCAGCGAGTGCAATCATCAGCTTTGATGATATTTGCCATTTACCTAGCGTCAGCCAAGACAAACGTTTTAGAAGTGGGTTTTCACTCTCTTTGAGCTGTGCGATGTCATCACGCAGGTAAACCCAAGCAGTCGCAACAGCCAGACCAGAAAACAAAGGTAGAAACAGAGAGCCCAATGACATCCATGACCAAGGTGTGATGTGAGCGTAGAAGTGCCACGCACGGCCAGGTTGGTGTAAGTCACCGGTTAGCGCCAGTGGGCCAACAATCGCGCCGATGGCCATCACAAGCACAAGGGCAGAACGAAATTGGTGGCTGGTTGAGTTCTTGAATATCAGTGCAATCAAAAACAGAATAGCGGCCGCGTAAGCCGAACCAATGTAGAAGAAATATTGAACCGCCCACGGTAGCCAAGCGATCTCTTGAGCGGGAACTAACACCTCAGTGATATTCATGCTGTCTCTCCTTGTTTGCCTTGTGTCGCGATTGCCAATTCTTGTTTGCTAGAGGATGAGTTATCGATGGCGGCTGGATCATAAATCGCAGGTTGGCCTTCAATGTGGCTAACGAATCGCTCATTCATGCCGATATAGAAAACATGTGGGTTGGTATTCTGCTCTGGTTTAAGCACTTTTATGTCGTCTTGGTTTTCATTGAGCAGGCGGTTAATTTCGCTGTTTGGGTCTTTGAGGTCACCAATCACACGAGCACCACCAACACAGGTTTCGACACAAGCGGGCAGTAAACCGTCTTCAAGGCGGTGTGCACAGAAGGTGCATTTGTCTGCGGTAAGGGTGTCGTTGTTGATGAATCGAGCGTCGTAAGGGCAAGCTTGAACACAGTAAGCACAGGCTACGCAGCGTTCGTTGTCGACCATTACAATGCCGTCTTCACGTTGGAAGGTCGCTTGAACAGGACAAACCTTGATGCAGGGTGCGTTGTCACAGTGATTACATAGGCGAGGTAACATGAATGATTTCACGTCTTGCTGAGCTGTCGAACCATCATCAAGGGAGACTTCATATTGTTTTACGGTGGTTCTGAACTGGCCAATCGGCGCTTGGTTTTCAACGCTGCAGCCAACAGTGCATGCCTGACAGCCAACGCATTTACGTAAATCAATCGCCATCGCGTAGCGCTTGCCTACTTCGCCTTTGCGGTCAGGCTGGTTGTTATTGCGAATGGCTGTGCTCGCGACTGCGGTGTTGATTCCGGTAATGGGAATGAGCGCAGCGCCGGCGGAAACTTTACCAAATTGGCTGAGAAACCGTCTTTTCAATGAGTCCATATAGGTACCTATAAATGGGTATTCGATCTGTTAGGCTCATTGTCAGTTTTTGACCGTTAACGGGGTATTGTGGATTTCCACATACCCAGATCAAAGTTGATCTAGAACAAATGTGGTTTTCGCTATCTAGCTGTTATGCTTTGTTTTAGAGGCTTATCTCAAGCGCTCTAAAGGGTGAGTTAAGCGTTGGACATGTCGTCAGCTTCAAGAAAAAGTGAAATGACGAGAGAATAAATCGAATAAACAATCTGCTTGGAGAAAGAGATTTCAGTGACAGTTCGAAACCTAATGACAGTCGTTAGCCTTTGTTGGCTGAGCCTAACCGCAGGAGTGTGTTTAGCGGCTCAATCAGAACAAGTGATAGCAGCCCCAAGCTCAAGCCCAAACCAAAACCAAAATACAGGTGAACCCGATCAGATTATCGAGGTTGGCGTGTTGGCGACCCGAGGAAAACTTGCGGCGCAGCAGCGTTGGCAGCCTACGATGGATTGGCTGTCTGAGCGTATTCCGGGTAAGCACTTTGTTCTCAAGCCTTTTAATTTGGAAGAGATGGCCGAAGCGGTGAAAGATGTGACGGTCGATTTCGTTATTACTAACCCAGGTCAGGCGGTTCGCTTAGGACGACAGTACGCGCTTTCTTGGATGGCGACTATGACCAGTCATAACTTCGAAGAGCCAAGTTCTAACAATACCCGCAGCATTGGTTCTGCTTTAGTGGTAAGAAGAATGTCGCCCTATATCTCTTTCGAACAACTCAGTGGTAAGCCGATTGCAGCGGTCTCGGAAAATGCATTTGGTGGTTACTTAACAATGCGTTATCAAGTGATGCAAGAAGGGCTTAATCCCAACCACTTTTTTTCCAATACGCAGTTCTTAGGTTTCCCTATCGATGCCAGCTTGTACCAACTGCGAGAAGGACACATTGAAGCGGCTGTGGTGCCAGCTTGTTTGGTCGAGAGCATGATCAGTGAAGGCTTGCTGGTGGCGGGTCAGTATCGTGTTATCGGTAATCAAGCGCCTGAAGGTTTTCGATGCCAAGTGTCTACGCCTCTGTATTCCAACTGGTCGTTTGCTAAAACAGAGCGAGCCTCTTCGGCATTAGCTAAGCAAATGAGTCAGGTGCTGTTTTCAATGCCAAAAAGCAGTGTGCCAGCCGTTGCTGCGAATGCTTCGGGTTGGACGTCACCCACAAGCTTGCTCTCAATCGACAAGCTTTATCAGCAACTCGACATACACCCACTGCAACAACCTTGGTGGAAAGAAGCGTTAATCTGGCTTAAATACAATCAACAGTGGGCTTGGGCGTTCTTTATTTTTGTCGTGTTACTGAATGCTTACCACTTCTGGTTAGAGTACAAATTCAGCCGCAGTAAAAAACAGTTAGAAGCGACGCTACACAAGCTGAAAAGCAAGAGTGAACAGCTGGAACATTCGCAACGTATCGCGGTGGTTGGTGAACTGGGAAGCAGCTTGGCACACGAGATCAATCAACCTTTGGCGGCCATTCGCAACTACAGCGAAGGCGGCTTATTACGGATTTCGAAGAACAAACCATTGACCGATATTGAACCTGTGTTTGAGAAGATTCAGTCTCAAGTGGATCGTGCTGATGCGATCATTCAACGCTTAAGAAACATGATAAAGAAACGCTCATCAGATAAGTCTCAGACGGACATCGAGCAGTTACTCACAGACACCATTGAGCTGCTGCAATTTCGATTACAGAAACACAAGATAACCATTGAGCGCCACGCTGTAGGTAAGCCAATCCAACTGCATGTCGATCCTGTGGGATTGCAGCAAGTGATTGTAAACCTGATCAACAATGCTACTGACGCGTGTAACGCACAACAACACCGCGAACAAAGCGCTGCGTCTGATATTGATAACAAAAACAGCGAGCCACCAACAATTAAAGTGATTACCGAGTATCAACCGGATAAAATGATGCTGTCGGTTATCGATAACGGCACGGGTTTAGATTTCACCGAACAACAAGTCACTCAAGCCTTTGTGAGTAGCAAAGAAAATGGCTTGGGTTTAGGGCTTGCGATTTGCCAAGATGTGATTGAAGACCACAGTGGCCAAATGGCCATCAAATCATTGACTCCTCATGGCTGTCACGTCGCAGTGACGTTACCTTTTTCTCTTTCAAATGATTCATAAGGAATCTTGTTATGTCTGAACTTCATCAAACGTTACCGGTCTATGTGGTTGATGACGATGAGTCGATGCGTGACTCATTGGTGTTCCTATTGGAAGAGCATGATTTTATGGTGTCAGCCTATGAAGATGGCCCAAGCTTTCTGGATTCAGTGGATTTGAGTGCGCCGGGGTGCGTGGTGTTAGACAGCCGAATGCCTGAAATGAGAGGGCAACAAGTTCATGAATTGATGGTGAAAGCGCAGAGCCCACTGTCGGTGATCTATCTGACGGGCCACGGCGATGTGCCAATGGCGGTAGAGGCTCTACAAGCCGGTGCGGTGAACTTCTTCCAAAAACCGGTTAAGGGCAGCGAATTGGCTCAGGCAATCAAACAAGGGCTAGAGGCTTCTGAAAAGCACTTACACATGAACGTGCATCGCCAAGCGTATGCGTCGTTAACTGAACGCGAAATAGACATACTAAAGCAGATCATTGATGGCAAACGTAACCAGAAAATTGCCGATGAATTATGTATCGCGATGAGAACGGTGGAAGTACATCGAGCGAGTTTGATGAAGAAGTTTTCGGCGAAGACGGTTGCCGAGTTGGCTTACATATACGGTCAATTGACCTAGGCATAGAGCTATTTCTGTATGCCATTTGAACTAAAGCTGTATGAAGGTTGTACGAAACTATTGATTGGAAAACATCAAGTTCGTCACCAAGCTTTAGGACTTTCCTGATGAAAGGCAGCCTTCATCATTTATTTATATTGAAGCAAGATCACATCGTCTATGGACTGCATACGGATTGAAACCCCTAGGCTTCTTATCGCAATGTAATCCTGAGATACTGAACTAAGTTCATTTTAAGGCGGAACGTGCCAGTAACTGCACTTTTCCCTGTAATTCGAAACATAACATTCACTATGGGTAGAACACACTCTCAACGTCGAGTCTTGTATCTGCTGAGTTAGGTTAAAATATTCTATGAGTACAATGGGAATCGCAATTGGTGCGACGGCTCTTTCGTTAATACTTGTGGCCGTATGGCTGGTTTCTTTGTCGTTAAGAAAGCAGCGAGTGGAACAAGAACGTAAAGCTCGTGCTGTCGCTTACCGGAAGGCGATTGAAAAAGCACGCATCCAAGAGCAAAAAGAGCGTAACTTCAAAGCCGAAACCGGCCATGTTCCATCGATTTTGTATTTGGCGAAAGAGGCTGAACGTAACAATATTAAGGAAGCCCTATATTGGTACGATAAAGCCGCGCATTTAGATAATGTCACCGGCATGTACGGCATTGTACGCATGAGTATGAAGCGTAAAGAAGACTTAATTTTAAGAGAAAAAGCCAACTTTTGGCAGCTCGCTATTTCAGCTTTAGATAACGATATGGTTGCGAAGTTTGAGATGGGTAAAGCGCTCGTTTTTGGTCGCGGAACCGATAAGAATATCCCCAAGGGTTATACCTACATCGAAGAGTCAGCGACGGGCGGAAACACCGAAGCGATGCTGTTTATGGGGGAGTGGTGTCTAGACAGAGAAAACCCAGATTACTCAGCCGAAAGCTCATTCGAGTGGTACCAAAAGGCCGCAGATAAAAACAACTTAGACGGAAAAATCAAACTAGGTTTGAGTTATTTGAATGGTGTTGGTGTGGAGCCCAATCATGGTGAGGCTGTTTACTGTTTTGAGACTGCCGCGGAAAAGAACAGTGCAGAAGCCATGTTTAGAGCCGGTGAAGCTTGGATTGACCATGGTGAACACGGTAATGCGATTGCCTATATTTGGTTGTTTTTGTCCGCTCATTTTGGTTATTCAGAAGCAAAACAGTTGAGGGATAAAGTTGGGGGTGAACTTGGGGTTGATGCTGTCGTAGGGTTGCAGGCTCTCACGAAACCAATCATGACCAAATTGACTCAAGAAGCCGTCACCAAACATTCGGTTATTAAGGCGTTGAATAAACTCTACAAACGTAACATCCCGATCCCTAAAAAGGTGAAAGAGGTTACTGAAGAAGAGGAAATTGACGAGTCGAATGTGCAAGGCAGCGATGTTGAAATGAGTTTCGAGATGAAAACCCCGAACTCCAACCCAGAGCACAACCAACAATATTCACCAGAGCAACACGCAGCGTCCCAAACGGGTTCGGCTCAAAGCACAGATAATGCATCGTCACCAGCGCCTAGCAGTGCGTCTTTAGACTTTAGCCAAACCAATTGGAGTAACAAAAATTAAGTCAGTAGCTTGATGAGATGAGCGTTCGAGCGAGTTGAACTCTCATTTAGGTCAGCTCAGCTTATTTTAGTCACACTCCATTGGAGACGGGACACTCTGAGTTAGGAATGACAGGATCAAAAAAGGGAAGCGAATGCTTCCCTTTTTATTTATGTGCTATTTGCTTTTAGAGCTTAGAGCTTAGAGCTTAGAGCTTAGAGCTTAGAGCGAAAGCCTAATACTTAAGAGCTTATTAAGCTTTGTTTTGCTCAGCTTTACATACAGCCGCAGTGAACACGACGTCTGTTGAGCTGTTAAGCGCTGTTTCCGCTGAATCTTGAATCACACCGATAATGAAGCCTACCGCTACAACCTGCATCGCTACATCGTTAGAAATACCGAATAGGCCACATGCTAGTGGGATAAGCAGCAGTGAACCGCCAGCAACACCCGATGCGCCACATGCTGAAATTGCAGCAACAAGGCTTAATAGAATCGCAGTGAAGATATCAATCTCAATACCCATAGTGTGTACAGCAGCAAGTGTTAACACAGTGATAGTGATTGCAGCACCCGCCATGTTGATCGTTGCGCCTAGAGGAATAGATACAGAGTAAGTATCTTCGTCTAGGTTTAGCTTCTTACAAAGGTTCATGTTTACTGGGATGTTCGCAGCACTTGAACGAGTGAAGAATGCAGTTACGCCTGATTCACGAATACATTGGAATACTAGAGGGTATGGGTTCTGCTTTGTTTTAACGAAAACAAGCAGTGGGTTAACCACTAGAGCAATGATGAGCATTGAACCTAGTAGTACCGCTAGAAGTTGACCATAGCTTGCTAGCGCCTCAAAACCAGTGGTTGCGAAAGTCGCTGAAACTAGACCGAAGATACCAAATGGCGCTAGGCGAATTATGAAGCGAACAATGTGTGAAACACTGTGGCTTAGATCTTCGAAAACCGCTTTGGTTGTTGCAGATGCGTGGTGCAGAGCAAGACCAAGACCGATAGCCCAAGCAAGAATACCGATGTAGTTTGCGCTCATTAGCGCGCTAACTGGGTTGTCTACAAGCTTGAATAGAAGCGTGTGAAGAACTTCACCAATACCTTGAGGAGGAGTAGCACCTTCCGCGCCAGCAACCAGTGTCAAAGTGGTTGGGAACATGAAGCTTAATACTACGGCTGTAAGTGCTGCAGAGAAAGTACCAATCAAGTAAAGCACGATGATTGGACGCATATGAGTATGCTGACCTTTCTTTTGGTTTGCGATAGAAGCTGCAACAAGAATGAATACTAAAATTGGGGCAACAGCTTTCAGAGCACCAACAAACAGACTACCTAAAAGGCCTGCGTCTTGAGCTGCTGAAGGAGAAACCATGGCGAGAACGACACCGAAAACAATACCAGCAAGGATCTGTAGGACAAGATTCCCACGAGCGATGCGGGCGAGCATGTTGTGATTTTGCATAAAATACCTGCAATTGTTAATTTATTATAGTGATGTATCTTTTATAAAGTTGTACCGATTCCAACTATACACTAGTGGAATGGGCGGTCATATTAGCGGGATCTAAGAGGGTGTCTAGGAATAGTTTACTTTTAGGGTGATTGTTTGCGCTGCGTGGTGTTTTTAGAGCTAAATGTTAAATTTTTGTGCTTTTGTTGAGGTATAAGTCTGCTGAATAATGTTCCATTGGCTTAATGTTCTAGTATTTATGGTGTGTAAACCATTACTGATAAAAACATTGTGTTCGGAAATAGCTGCCTAAACTTGTATAGGTAAAAAAGCCACTTCAACAGACATCATAGACATCACCTACTTTGCTTAATCTACGTTGGTGCATGACTTGCCATGTTTTGTCGTTATCTAATCTTTCTATCGGCATTCCCACCTACTTAAGCAGCGTTAGCTGTGAATCTCATCAGCTCTCCTTAATAGCGTCAGGCTACTGAACTTAATACCTTGCTACTTTGATATATCGCACACCTTATCTGGTGATTTATATCATCATGTTATTTTATATGACGTAATTTATCTAAAATTGCCGTTGTAAGTGGGTGGCATATATCCTGTGTTGGTCTTAATTTACAAGAGTATGAGCAATGAGTTTAATCAGTATCCCTTATGTAGAGACCTCTGCAGATACCGTTTTACATATAGCAGCCGCTATCGTGCTGATCAGCACCATAGCGGCTGGCCTGTTCGGTTTTTGGAAGCTTCACGAGATCCCTATTCAAAAGGCTCATAAGACTGACCACCATCAGATAGGGTTGATTACCGCGCTCACTTGGATTGGCTTCATTTGGCACTGGGTGTGGGTTCTCGCCATTATCATTGCGTTTGTAGATTTTGAAAAAGCCATTATCCGACTGCGTGATTTATGGAATTCTCCGGCTCAAGTTAATCAATCAGAGGATGTCTAAATGTTAGAAGGTTTAGCGGTTTGGTGTTTGTTCATCTATTTATTAAGACTTGTTGGCATGCCTTGGAACACAGGGACTAAAGCATTCGCTTATCTAGGAGGCAGTGGTTGGTTGTTATTTGTGTGGGTAGGATTAATTAACTATACACCAATGGATTTGTCGGGAGGCTCTGTGGTGCAGTCTCCTCACATTCAGCTTCGCCCAACCTCAACCAATGTCTCGGGCAAGGTCGACCAGATTTATATCACCCCGAACCAACGCATTGAGAAAGGACAGTTAATCTATGAGATTGAAAACGAGCCTTATCAAATTGCTTATGAACAAGCGAAGATTTCGCGCGACTCGGCAAACGTAGCGGTTAGCACTGCGGCTGAAGAAGTAAAAATCGCTGAATCCAGCTATCAGGCAGCGTTACATGATTTTGAAATGACACAAAGTGAGCTTTCAGCTGCTCAGTCAAATAGAGACTTACAGAAAAGAACGTTGAAGCGTTATCTTGAACAAAACCGAGTCGTGCGTAATACGATCACTGAAAGCATGATTGATAACCAGCAAACGGTCGCCGATTCTGCTGTGTACACTGTGGCCAAGCTTGAGTCACAGCTGAGCAAAAAGAAATCTGATGTAGAGAAAGCCAAGCTACAAATAACCAAAGCGGAACTCTCGGTTGAATCCCGTCAGTCAGACTTTAACGAAACAATTCAGAAGGTGAATAAAGCGAAATGGGATCTTGATAGCACCAAGATTTATGCACCCGCTGATGGCTTTGTGACTAACTTTATTCTTCGTGAAGGTCAGCTTGTTTCTAGAGTTCCACGATTGCAGATGTACACCAACGAGAAATACGTATTGATGAGAGTGAATCATCAAGCGATTAGAAATGTTAAACCGGGTCAATTGGCTGAATTTACAACGCCAGTTTATCCAGGGAAAGTATTCACGGCAGAGGTTGAAGGTATTATTGAAGCAACCGGCGAAGCGCAAAGTAACTTGCTTGGCTTTGACCAGAATGTTCGCTCTACGACAGGCAAGAACCTACAAAACAAACATCACTTTGTTAGGTTGAAAGTCTTTGAACCTGAAGGCTATAGCGTACCAGTCGGCTCGGTTGGTTTAGCTTGGATTAGCGGAGAAAAGCCAACAGAGCTTATGGCGTTTCTTGATGTAATACGTGGAATCATTTTACGTATGAAGTCGCAGCTTTACTACTTCTACTCTTTCTAGATCTAGAACCAGAGTTAATTCGGTTATTTAATTCCGAATTATTCAAAATAAGATTATTAATGAAATTACGGGCCACAGTCGTGGTCTGTAATTTTAATATGTTTGCTATTCAGTGAATATTTAATCGAAAGTCTAAATTTAACTGGAATATATTTATGCTATTCATATCTTCTGAAATAAAAAGATGCATTAAACCTATTATCTCTCTGTTGCTATTAACGAGCTTGGTGGGCTGTCAGGCGACTCAACGTCAGGACGCAACGACTGGTGAGATGGAAACGAATTCCACTACAAAAGGGGCTGCGATTGGTTCTTTGTCTGGTGCTGCGATTGGTCTCCTGTCTGGAGATAATTCAAAAGAACGGAAAAAGAGAGCGTTAATTGGGGCAACGGCTGGCGGTCTCATCGGTGGAGGAGTCGGCTACTCACTGGATAAACAAGAGGAAGCTTTGCGTCAGGAGTTGCTAGATTCAGGCGTTCAAGTAAAGCGTGTTGGTGAAAATGAGTTAGTGTTGGTGATGGAAAACGGCATCGGTTTTCGCTCTGGTGAATACCTACTTGAAGCGACGGTATACAATTCATTGAATGGTGTTGCGAGAATATTGGTCGAGTACCCAGATTCGTATTTGCAGATCAAAGGCTATACCGACAGTACTGGCAATGATGCTTCTAATCAGCAGTTGTCTGAGAAACGTGCTGATTCAGTAAAAGCTTACTTAGTGAATCAAAAAGTGAAAGGTGGACGAATCAGTACCAGCGGCCTTGGTGAACGTTACCCTATTTGTGACAATGCAACCGAAGACGGAAGAGCCTGCAATCGCCGTGTCGAGATCAGTATCCAAGCCATCTAGCGAGGTGATGCAATCTTTCTCATCCGCAAGTAGAGACATTTTGCGGATGTTCTATTTTATTCTAATGACTTGAGGTATTGCTTTGGTGTCATGCCTCGATGTTTCTTAAACATATGTGTAAAACTGTCTAGGTGGCTATATCCCAATTTGTGGGCAACTTCGTCGACAGGCATTGATTGGCTTAGCATCTTGACGGCTTTATTACTCAAGACAAAACCACACATTTCGGTGAAGTTATGGCCATACTTGTGGAATCTGCGTTGAAATGTTTGTGTAGATAGACCAAATAATTTCGATACTCTTTCGAGCGTCGGTAATCCAAAGTGACATGAGTAATTGATGGCCTCATAAACCAATTTAGTATCATCGCTTGGATCGGGCATATCTAAGCATCGATCCAAGTCCTCAAAATTTAAAGAAAAGGTTTGTTTGGTATCTTGATTTTCAGCCAGATTTGCCAAGCGTAAGTTGGAATGAAACCAGATCTCTGTTTGATGATGATTCCATGTTACGTCACAGCCAAAATAGTCTCGATATAGGTTCTCATCCGCACGCTCCCCAGAAAGTAATACGCGCATCGGAGCGAAATCTACCCCAAGGTATTTCTTCAATATCTTTAACATCAAAACAGCGACTCTAATACTGTCATGAACGTCTAAGTGTTCTGCGTCATACTGATTGTTGTAAGTCCACTTGATGATAGACCCCGCAGGTGCAGCAACCCAAAAAGCACCGGATTGAATACACCCCATGCCGTAATTTACCTTTCTTATCGTCGACATTAAGTCATGACCAGAGAACATCCATTGGCCTAATCCGCCCAAGTCTTCGACCCGGAAATGGCGCACAGCCTCGAGCATAAAGTTTGGATTTTTTGTATAGCATTCGAGTTCTTCATAAAGCTGAAATACCTCAGAAATGGGCAACAGGTTCATTGTGTGATTAAACGCGGATTGGGGAATTGTCTGTGGGGAGATTGGATCTGAATAATATTGATTACATACGTTGTAATACAAATTCATCAGGCTATTTACCCTTATAAAGTAAGTTGTGTTGATAGTCATTGATCCATCCAAACCTCTGTGAATTAGGTCATAAACATAGCATAAATGACGTAATTTAACGAGTTTTAACAGACCCCAACGATGTTAGTTAACATCAAATATATCGGTAAAGTAGTGGCGATAATATTAGTAACAATGGTGTTAACTACAATTGTTGATAGCTGTAAATACTGAGTTGAGTAAACCCCAATACTATTTTTTGAGAACCATAAATAAATTGGATGGAAATTTTTAATCATGGTTTCAGCGTCTTTTAACTTCAGAGAATTAAATAGAGATTAATTAATGACACATACTCCTAAGATAGAAAAAATTAGCGTGTTTGATCGTATTAACGCATCGGCACTGATGTTATTGACTTCTGAATATAAAAGCTTGGAGCAGTTGCGAAGAAAAAACGACTATCCAATGTTCCCAACATTTGAAACGACACCATCCATGCCAATAAAGCGAACCAAGATAAATGGTGTCGATATTCGATACGCACATTCTGAAGCGATTGGTAAACCGACTCTTGTGATGCTTTCCCCTTTTCCTCAAAGCATTCTTGCGTATGCCCCTATCTGGAGTGGGTTGGCTGAACACTACAACCTATATGCTTACGATATGCCTGGGTTCGGCGGAAGTGCGGGCGGGATTGAATACATGTCTTTCAAGGCTCAAGGCGACTTTTTAAAAGAATTCTTAAATCATTTGGATATTCAAGAACCACATTTATTGGGGCCTGACGTTGGTATGCCCGCGATCGTTTACTACGTGGGCACATATGACAATGATGTCAAAAGCTTATTGATAGGCGATGGTCCAGCAATTAATCCTTCGTCAAATGCAAGCGCCATCCGAAAAATGGTCGACTCATCGTTTTGGCGCACTGTTTTTAAAGTGACAGGGGCTGGCTCTTTAGTTCAAGGCTGTATCAAGGTTTGCTATACGAACTATCGCCCCAATCAAGAAGAGATTTCCGACTATATTGCTTCTTATCGCAATCGAATTCCTGCCGTCATGCAATGGTTTAAAGATTACCCAAAAAGTCTAGCAACGGTTGATCCATTGCTCGATAAAATAGAGTTACCCACTCAGATATTTTGGGGAGAAAACGATGCAATTCTTTACGTCGATAATGGAGAACGTTTAGCTAAACGTATGTCGAATGCTGAGTTAACAGTATTCAAAGGCAGTGGTCATTTTTGTTATCAAGATAGGTATCAAGAGTTTTCGGTAATGGTGAAATATTGGATTGATAAGACGCAATAACAGTTAAATGACTGAGTAAATATGATTGAAATGGAACTACGAGAAGGTTCATGCTCAATAAAAGTGAATGTCGATTTATTGAGCGCCTTTCGAGCTTTTTACCACTTCTATCCTCATCCCTTATCTAAAACTAATCAAGGCATGGTAAATGCAGAAGCTAACCCTTTTAGCGCTAAGTTGTATTCTATTATTAGGTTGTTCTATCAATAAGGTAGCCGAAGAAAAAGACCACTTCGTTGATGATTATATCGAAATTAATAAACACAATATTAAAGACTTACCTCAGTTGTTAAATGCTATCGCGTTTGAATATTCTAGGTTTGCCAATCAAGCTGAATAGCCGCTTTTTGCCCTCGCTAACAATTATGTTTCACGATCCTGTTTTAGAGTCGAGCCTGGTACATAAAGAGCATTTGAGTACGTTAGGCATGCCCTTAAACGTCTCGCTATATATAGACGAAAATGGAGATCCTAACGTGATTGGAGTGAAACTCGTCACTCGGACGTGAGTTACAGCGTTAGCTTTAAGGTTGAGGGTATATAACAATATGATGCAGCTTTGGTGCCTTCTTCCTTGAATGCCTAGGCTTCCTCTATCTGTACACTCAATGGCCAATATTTGAAGAAGTTATCACCTAGAAGTTTTAAAATCATTTGTACGAAGGGTACTGTTGAAACATTTCAGCGATCTCCTCGTAAATCAGCTCTTCACGTTCCTTAGAACTCATTGAGCGAGTCAATTTCCGGCTTGAATTCGCGGTCCATACAACGATGTTGGTTTTATCATCGATCAGTTCTACAACCAATTGTCCGTACGTCTGTTGGTGATAATTTTGTGGAGTGGACATTCCCCCACGGAAATTGTTCCAACCATAGCCAATACCAAATGACGAGCCGGAAGACACAAGTTCAGATGCTTGCTGAAGTTGGTAGCGGACGTATAGGTCGCCTCCGTCCTCTACAAATGAAACCCCTGTGCGGCTCATTTCTTTAATGATCGCACTTTCAATCCTGATTGAGTCGATACTAATCGGTATTTTGTTCTTCTCTTCTGCCGCAGTCCCGGGCGAGCTGAAATCATAGGTTTTATACATTGAGAAATCGGTTTGCTTATCGAAGTCAGTATTTATTGTAGAGCAGGCAGCTAGAGGAAGCGTTAATAATATGGTGGTTAGACGAAGCATTTTCTATCTTCTTGGAAGGTGGTTTGAAATGAAATTTTCTTCTGAAGGTGATTATACTTGTCCGGTATTCGATACTTTATGTTCGTTATATTCAGTCAATCTGATAGTAAAAGTGACGCGATTAATCGTATTTTAACTTTATTGTTCAAGGGCGAATTATATTGAACTGGATAAAGAGAATCATTAACGTGATGATTAACTCGCTAAGAAAAATTCCAACTATTATAAATGGTGAATTTTTACTTTCGGAAGCAGACGATATCTTAATATCCCTTGTTGATGAGGAAGGGAATTTGTAGATAAAGCCCCACGCGATTGACACGTGGGGCTCGGTGTTTCAGCTCAGCGTTGAGCGATTAACTCAGATTACCGTCAATATCCAACTGCTTAAGCTGAGCCTTTCTTAATATTGCGGCTTTCTGACTGTACGTTTCGGTACATTTTGGAAAGCTGCTTATTGTTAGCGCGTTGCTCTGCAAGAGAAGCGCCGTTTCTTGCTTGCTCTCTCAGTAGCTTTTGATAGTTAGTAAATCGTCTTTCAGACAGTTCACCACTCTCAATGGCAGCCCTTATCTTGCATCCCGGCTCTGATTCATGATGACAATCAGAGAAGCGGCAGTGCATTGCTAACTCTTTGACGTCTGAAAAAGTTTCACTCACGCCTTCAGCGCAGTCTGCAAGTTGTAGCTCTCGCATTCCTGGAGTGTCGAGAAGCAAGCCACCTGATGCGAGCAAGTGGAGTGATCGTGATGTGGTTGTATGACGACCTTTACTGTCGTCTTCACGAATACCACCAGTTGCCTGCGATGCTTCACCTAGCAATGAGTTAACCAAAGTCGACTTACCCACACCAGAAGAGCCCATTAGCGCGACGGTCTTGCCGGTTTTACACCAAGGTGACAGTACTTGGGTTGAGCCTTGATCTAGGCTATTGACCGCTTCGATCATCAGCATCGGGTCTAAGCTTTGTACCTGTTGTACTTTGTCTTGGTAGTCGTCACACAAGTCTTTCTTCGTCAGGACGATAACCGCTTCAACTTGTGCTTCATTTGCGAGTGCCAGGTAGCGTTCAATGCGACTCAGATTAAAGTCGTTGTTCAATGAAACCACGATAAACACTGTGTCGATATTGGCTGAAATATATTGTTCAGACACACGACTGCCCGCAGCTTTTCGGCTAAAGAGCGATTGGCGTTCTAGTAAGCGATCGAATTGCAGTTCAGAGTTCAATATTACCCAGTCGCCAACGGTCATTGCCGGTTGGTTTTGGTGGATGGGTAGAACAATTTCACCTTGCTCTGACGCTAATGTATAGCCATTGCGGTGATGTGCGACGATACGAGCAATGACGGAGTGATCATAGTCTTCGAGTGTCAGTTGTTGTTGGAATACAGGTTGCCATCCAAGTTGTTGAAGTGACATTGGATGAGAAAATGCGTTTTGTGAATTCATGTCTATTTACCCAGACGTGCGAGCTTTCTTTTCTTATGAGAGCATTAACTTCTTGTGAGATCTCTTATTGTTGGTGAGATCAGAAGCGTTAAAAGCTAAAAAAGCGTCGAGACGTCAAAATTGCTTTAGAGTTTGGGTCGAATTCAATAGATAGGACCCCGGATTGATTCATGCATAATGAGCATGCTTTGACCATGTGCGATCAAACGTAAACCGGGTAAAAGTGTGCGGTAGCCAGCTGGTGGCTTAATGTTGGTAGTTCGAGATTAAAGTTTGATTAACCAAACAAATTAACGCGTTACTTTTACTGCCAGTTTTAGTGTTTTCATTACAATCATCTTCTATTCTCCTTGGTTTATTAATGTGTTCAGGCTTTGAATAAAAAGCGCGCTCAGTTTAACAAAAAGCCACGATGGCGAGAAGTCATCGTGGCTTAAATTATTTTATCAATTGTGAATACGATTAATGATGGTCGTGGTTCATCTTTTTCATGCCGCTCATCACTTTCTTCACTGGTGCGTCGAAGGTCTGTGTTTCACCATTGGCAAAGGTCAGTATCATCTCGATTTGCTCACCTTCTTTTAGGCTACTTTTTAGGTCGAACAACATGATGTGTAGGCTGCCAGGTTTAAGTACCGCTTCACCGTTTGCAGGGATGGTGATTTCTTGAACTTGGCGCATTTTCATAACATCGCCATCAATGATTACATCATGAAGTTCTACTTTACCTGCTGCAGGTGTTGTTGCAGAAACAATAGCGCGATCTTTATCGCTGTGGTTTATCAGAGTCGTGAACACCGCGCTGTTCACTGCTGAAGGCGGGGTTGCACGAGCGTACGCGTCATGAACCATAATATCGCTACTAGCCTGAGCAAAAGGGGTTAGCAATAAGCCTGCTAGAGCAAGTGCTTTTAACTTCATGTTGTTGTCCTTAATTTTTATGTTTTTGGTCTGGGACCTGACTTTTTGTTCGAACTTTATTAGTTAAGTTCTTTGTTTTTACGTTTTACTGCGTCAGCTTGTTGATAGCCTCAACAATTGGTGCTGGCGTTAACGTATGCGGCACTTTGGTAATCAAGGTACCGTCGGGCTTTAAAAAATAAAAATATGAGCTGTGGTCTAGGGTGTATTCCAACTCTGAACCTTCAAGCTTGGTCTTTCTGAAAATAACGCCGTAGTTATGAGCCAGAGTCGTTGTGACATCCAATGGACCACTTAGTCCTTCCATCATCGGGTGGAAGTATTGCGCGTATTCATACGAGGCTTCAGCGGCATCACGTTCAGGATCGAGAGAAACAAACATTGGGCGAATCTTGGCTTTTGCTTCATCAGAAACTTGGTTAAGTGCTCCGGCCAACATAGCCAAAGAAGTGGGGCATACATCCGGGCAACGTGTGAAACCGAAGTAAACGATACGAATTCTGTCATCGGTTTGGTCAAAGATTTCCGTTGGTTGGTTGTCTTTGCCGAAAAGAGTCGTTGCGGAGAACTCTTGTTTTGCAGCGTGTTGTTCTTGAACTTCGTTTTGCCCATCAAGATAGCTTTTGACACCAAAGCCAAGTACAAAAGCGACAACCAATGCTAACGACCAATTTCTACTCATCTTGCCATCCTTATTGCAGGGTTTACAGTATCGACACCATCAGTGAGTTCACCGATCCATGTCATTTTATCTAAAGTACATACAGGTAAAATCACATCACCTTCATAGGTATTGTTGCCAATGCTCTTTAATTGAAAACGCGCTGATCCCATTTCCATTTCTAAACCTGTGAGCGATAACACCAGTGTCTCAGATGCAGCACCTTCCCAAACTACCTTTATCTTTGTGGGTAGAAGAGGTTGCGCGGTTTCTCGGTCAAGCGACATTGAAATGGATTCCTGCTCACACGATGTGGTTGAAAGCATGCAGTAATCATCCAAGCTGACGTCGGCAGTTGAGTGCTCCATCGCTGATTTAAACTGCTGAATTGCTTGCGGCCCATAAAAGCCTGCCACGAGAGCGATCCCAACAGCAGCAACCTTTAATGCAGAGTGCATGTCGTGTTCTCATTTAATTTTATAAGAGCGGCGATGTTATCACACCCCTCAATACGTGCTTGTATCAAAAAGCAATTTTGTGCGTATGGTAGAACTAAAAAAGCGAAGCCATTGGCTTCGCTTTTGTCTGTTTAATAGATATGTGAGCTTAGTATTTCTAAGCATTATCCGTTCTAAACGCTTTCCAGAAGCTGGCTGAATGATTAGTCAGCATTACGCTCTGCAAACTTCTCCAGGCCTAAAACCAATGCAATCGCAGCAAACATCATCACAATCGCCATGACCAACTGAGAAGGCTGAGAGGTTACCGCTTCAAAATCAAACGGTGATAGGTTTTCTTGAATCAGAGGAACTTGTTCACCTTTTGAGTTTGTGCGCCAGCTGATGGTCTCTTTCCAAGGCCAGATCTTAGGCAGCGTACCGATCATCAAACCGGTTAAGAATACCAATGTGAAGTCGCGGAATGAACGCAATAGCCAAGACAGTACATGTGAGAAAGTCAGCAGTCCGATCACACAGCCCGCAAGGAATAGCGCAAGTATATCGACTTGAAATGATTTAACGGCGCCAAGCACGGGGCCATACATGCCAATCAGGAGCAGAATAAAGCTGCCTGAAATACCGGGTAAAATCATCGCGCAGATAGCAATCGCACCCGCAATCAATACGTTGATGCTGGTTGGTTCCATTTGCAGCGGTTTAAGCACGGTAATGCTATAAGCGAAAGCAACGCCAAGCAGCAAAAACACGAAGCGAATCATATCGCGTTTCTCTACTTGCTTAAGAATATGGAAAACCGAGACCAAGATCAGGCCGAAGAAGAAAGACCACAGTGGAACAGGGTGGGTGACTAATAACCAAGAAATCAATTTTGCGAATGTCGCAATGCTCGTGAATACGCCCGCGAACAGTGAAATTAGGAAGAAACCATTGATGTGATTAAACGCGGCTTTGAAGCCTTCGAGTTTCCATAAGCCAAGTACGCTAGGGTTAATTCTGCGAATGCTTTCTAGCAGCGTATCGTAGATACCAGTGATGAATGCGATGGTTCCGCCCGACACGCCAGGTACAACGTCTGCTGCGCCCATTGCCATGCCTTTGAAAAAAGTACTTAAGTAGTTCATTGCTTCATAGAGTTGAGGATGATTTTGTGCAGTATACAAACTTTAGTGTAAAAAAAGTATGAATATGCTTTTGGGGAAGGGCTTTTATTACTCTATTAATTGTAAGGCAATAAGTTGAAGTGAATATTTGCCTAACATTTAGATAACAACCACTTAGTGATTTGTCATTAAGAGCAGAGATGAAACTGATCCCTTATCGATATTGCATCTTGGTTGCAATATGCAAATGCACTTTGCAATTCGCATGACAAATTCATGGTTTTTATGCGGTGCAGGGCTTATAAAACGTCGAATAAAAGTTGGCACGCTAACTGCATTATATACATTGACCCTTCTTAAGCCGAGGGTCACCTAGCCAACTGACGTTGTTAGTGAACTTATGATTTGTTCACAAATATATAGAGCCAATCGCGATTATTGCGGTTGGCTATTTTTTTGCCTGTCGTTTGGTGATCGTCTTTTTACTTTTCCCATTCCTACATTTTTAGGTTCTAAACTTCAGATGAAAAAAAAGCCAGCCACCATCGGTGACTAGCTTATGTTTTCTCGAATCAATCTCGAATCTCGAATCTCGAATCTCGAATCTCGAATCTCGAATCCGTTTTAGTACCCCATCAACTGCAGCAAGTTCTCCGCTGTGCTGATTGCTTCTTTACGGTTAGCAATGTTGAGCTTTTGGTAAAGGTTACGGATGTGAGTCTTGATTGTGGTACCCGCTACATCGAGTTCTTGAGCGATCTGCTCATTACTGAATCCTGAGTAGATCAGACCAAGTACTTGCCATTCACGCTGGGTGAGTGGGCTAGTACGCACAAGCTCAGGAATGTTCGGGTGATTAACCAAGTTCTCAACAAAGTCTTCATCGAAGTGAACCGAGCGGCTGCGTTGGGTCGCGGAAATATCTTTCATGATTTGTTGTGCGCGGTGACGTTCTAAATCACCTAAGCCTGGCTTGTTGCTCAACTTATCCAAGATATGCCCGATAGTCCCACCGTCTACCAAGAAGTTACCGACCATACCGGTTTGGTTAGTCATATGAAGCGCTTCTTCGAGTAGTATTCGTGCGCTGTCTTCATCGTTAATTTGTGTACGTAACACGGCTTCAACGATCAAGTTGCGGTTGGTGTCTGTAATCAGGTGCGAACGCTGGGCTTCACTCTTAAGGAAAGTCAGCGCTTCTTCGGCGTCTTCATACTGCTCAAGGATGATGTGAGCACGAACGATGTTTCGCCACTGAAGTTGGCAGAAGTGGTTACTTGCCGATTCAGGTCGAACAGCCACACTCAGCCAATCACGGATAGCTTCTTTATCGCCTTTTACTTGCCAGAACAGAATCAAAGAAAGAGAAGCATTTGCCGTCCAATCTACGTGGTAAGTCGATTGACGCAATAGGTGCTGAATCTGGTCGATAAATTTCGACGCTTTATCAATCTCACCACGGCTCAATGAAATACGAGCCAACATAGAATAGCTGTGCAGGTGTTTACTCGGAGAGTGGTGACCAAGGATATCTAAGCCTTTGTAGCAACACTCTTCCGCTTCATCTAGTCGGTTCCAACACCAGAAGATCTGAGCGCGAACACGCAGCAAGAATTCGTGCAGAGGTACG
The DNA here is from genome assembly GCF_041467715.1 of Vibrio sp. 10N.247.311.14. Lineage (NCBI taxonomy): Bacteria > Pseudomonadati > Pseudomonadota > Gammaproteobacteria > Vibrionales > Vibrionaceae > Vibrio > Vibrio sp. 10N.247.311.14. The sequence goes on along the minus strand of NZ_JBFSVE010000009.1, from coordinate 31,103 downwards.
TATTGCAGCTGATGTTCTTCAATCAATTTGAATGCACTGTCTTGTAGCTCAAATGCAGCTTGAACATAACCTTGAGCAATCAAGATTTCGCTTTGTTGCAGAATCGCCCACAGGGCCTGATGGTAAACCTGATACTGACGTGCCAGTTTTTCTGTTTGTTGCATCATCGGTAGCGCACGGCTTAGGTTACCCATTACGTGATTCACTTCGCCCACAACCGAGGTTGCGACAATGCGGCTACGATAAACGGTGGTGTTCAACTGACTCAACGAAAGCTCAGCCAATTCCAATGCTTTCTCAGGCTCATTGCTGTTGATGGCAACTTGTGCGCGTAAGGCGTTGTATTGGCCTTGCTGCTGAGTATCGAGTTCAATGTTTCGCGCTTGATATTGAGTCTCAGCCTCTTCCAACAAAGTACCCACTTGGTCATAACGGTGCTGACTTTGTGCAAGCCAAGCGCGCAACATCGAAAGCTTTGGCTCACTGTATAGTTGATCTGTGGTTAGCTGTTTGATCGCCATTTCTAATGACGAAAGCTCACCTTGGTTGAACATCGGCCAACCGTGCTCAGTCAGGATTTGAATGATCAGTTCTGGATCTTCAGCACGCTGTGCGTGACGTAGTGCTTGGTGTGGTGTGTTTTGCTTGATCCACGCTTTTGCAGCACTTCGATGCAGTTCAGCTTCTTGCTGAGGAATTCGAGCTTGGCGCTCATGTGCGAGGAATTCACCAAACAAGTTATGGAAGCGATACCAGTTCTTTTCACCTTCAAGCGGGTAGATGAACAAACCAAAACGGTTGAGTGATTCGATCATACCTAACGCATCTTCACGCTGTGTAAGTGCACACACAAGCTCATCGTTGAAGTGATCAAGCACAGAACATTGCATCAAGAACTGTCGGGTTTCTTTGTCTAGCAGGTCGAATACTTCTTCAACCAAGTAGTCCCAAAGATGGGCGTGGTTAAAGTGAGAGAATGACTCTGCGGACTGTGCAAGAGTGCGTTTTTGGTGTTGTGCTTGTAGCGCGATAAGTTGTAGTGCAGAAGGCCAACCTTCTACATAACTACAAATGCTATCTGCCGTGGTGTCATCAATGCCGTCGGCTACGCGTTGGTTGAAAAAGCGTGTGGTTTCTTCGGTATCAAACGCCAACGAGTCATTACCTAATTCGATCATTAAGTCACGAACGCGCAGGTTTGCTGTACCAAGTGGTGGCGTACCACGACTGGTGACAACCAACGTTAGGTTATCGGGCATGTGTTTGAGGAAGAAGCGCATGGCTTCGTGGATGTCGTCATTGTTGACCAAGTGATAGTCATCCAACACCAGAAAGCACTCGTGATGGAATTCCGACATCTCGGCAAATACTTCACTTAATAAAGAATGCAGCGATGAAAACTGTCGCTTTTCTGCCAGTTTTTGGGCATTCGGACAGGCATTTTGAGTCGCTTTATTAAGTGATTGAAGTAGGTAGTTGATAAAGCGGAAGGCATCATTGTCGCTATCATCAATGCTGTACCAACCCACATTAGGTTTATCTACCAACCATTGTGCAGCCATGGTGGTTTTGCCGTAGCCCGCTGGAGAGCGGAACAACACAAGCTTATAGCAATCTGCATTGTGAAGCAGATCGAGAACCCTAGGTCGTAGGATTGCATTATGTAAGCGGCCGGGACGAGTCAGTTTCGAAGGGATCCACATATCGAAGTTTTACACCTATTCCGTGGCTATGTTCTGGAATATCCCAATCTATCGTTGAGTGCACTCCAATGACATGAGCCTAATTACTTAAGTCTTTACTCATATTACGTGAAGCCAAACGTTACCGACTACGATCCTCCTCAGAAACCTTGCACTCCTGCATGTTTTTGGGTGTCTACGCCCTTTATTTGAGACTTTGCTCACGTTGCGGGTTGGTTTGTGAATGTGACTTCGTTCATCCCTACACGGGAATCAATGCAAAAGATGAGAGTTGGAAATTATTTTCGTGATCTGAAACTCAGATTTGGCAATGACTTTAAATGGGTTAAATAAAAGTCACATCAATTGAAGTTAAGTTATCGAACGGGAGCTTGTGATCTTAGTCACTCCAAGTTTTTGTTCGCAGTCAGAACATGAGAGTCAGATCACTAACCCTAAGTCGGTACGCCCCCTACGCCCTCCCATCTACTCCTAGTCAGTTGCATTAGCGGGAGGATGTTTAGTTTATGGTGACCATGCACGATATGTCACAGATGAATTAGAACTATTAAAAGCGAGATTTCTGAAATGAAACCAACTCAGCAAAAAACTTTCGATAAAGTGTCATTCCAAGAGAGTGTTAAGAAACATTTATCTGCAACCTACGCAACAACGATTGAAAACGCAGATAGCCGCGCATGGTACCTAGCAATGGGGCGTGCGCTAGCAGAACTCACAACATTTGATCTGTTAGAAACTGAAAATGACGAAAAAATTAAGAACGCGAAGAGCGTTAACTACCTATCACTTGAGTTTTTGATTGGCCGTCTAACAGGTAACAACCTGATCAGCATGGGTCTATACGAACAGATCACTCATGCAATGGAAGAGCTAGGTCAAAACCTAACTGACCTTCTAGAAGAAGAACGTGACCCATCACTAGGTAATGGTGGTCTTGGTCGTCTAGCTGCTTGTTTCATGGATTCTTGTGCCGCTCAAGAATACCCAACAGTAGGCTACGGTCTTCACTACGAATACGGTTTATTCAAGCAGTCTTTCCAAGACGGTCGCCAACAAGAAGCACCTGACGCATGGCGCGGTGTTGAAGGTTACCCATGGGAAGTGGCTCGTCCAGAACTAGCACAACACATTGGTTTTTACGGTCATGTAGAAGTTGAATTCATCGACGGTAAAGAAGTACGTACTTGGGTTCCAGGTATGGAAGTGAAAGCAATGCCTTGGGATCTACCTATCGTAGGTTACGAGTCAAACACGGTTTACCCATTGCGTCTTTGGGAATGTCAGGCAATTGCACCATTCTCACTAGCAAGCTTCAACAACGGTGACTACTTCGAAGCGCAACACTCGCTAATCGATGCAGGTAACATCACTAAAGTACTTTATCCGAACGACAACCACGAGAAAGGCAAGACTCTGCGCCTAATGCAGCAGTACTTCCACTCAGCAGCGTCTGTTCGCGATATTCTACGTCGTCACGAAGCAGCAGGTTTCTCTCTAGAAGATCTGCCTAAGCAAGAAACGATTCAGCTTAACGATACGCACCCAACTATTGCGATTCCTGAGCTAATGCGCATCTTGATTGACGAGAAAGGTCTATCTTGGGACCAAGCATGGGAAATCAGTGCTCATACGTTCGCATACACGAACCACACACTACTTCCTGAAGCACTAGAGACTTGGTCTGAATCACTGATCAACCGTCTTCTTCCACGTCACATGGAAATCATTTTTGAAATCAACCACCGCTTCATGCAAGAAGTTCGCAAGATGTGGCCTGGTGATGGTGAGAAGCAAGCGAAGCTTTCTATCATCCAAGAAGGTTTCCACCGTATGGTTCGCATGGCAAACCTATGTGTGATTGGTTCTTACAAAGTAAACGGTGTAGCTGCGCTTCACTCTCAACTGGTTAAGAAAGACTTGTTCCCTGAATTCAACGAAATCTTCCCAGGTAAACTGACTAACGTAACGAACGGCATCACGCCACGTCGTTGGTTGAAGTTCTGTAACCCAGGTCTATCTGCGCTAATCACGGGTAAGATCGGCACTGAATGGCCAGCAAAACTTGAGCAGCTAGAAGGCATCGCTAAGTTTGCAACAGACGCGAAATTCCAAAAAGAATTCATGGCTGTTAAGAAAGAAAACAAACAGCGCCTAGCTGATTGGGTTCAAGAGAACATGGGTATCGAGCTAGATACTAACGCTATCTTTGACGTTCAAATCAAACGTCTTCACGAATACAAGCGTCAGCACCTAGATTTGCTACACATTCTATCTCTGTACCACCGTATTCTTAACGAACCTGGTTTCGAGTGTGAGCCACGCGTATGTTTCTTCGCAGCGAAAGCAGCACCGGGTTACCACCTAGCGAAAGAGATCATCTTCGCGGTTAACAAGATTGCAGAGAAGATCAACAACGACCCTCGCATCGGTAACAAACTGAAAGTGGTATTCATTCCTGACTACCGTGTAAGCATGGCTGAAATCATCATCCCTGCAGCAGACGTTTCTCAGCAAATCTCACTAGCGGGTAAAGAAGCATCTGGTACGGGCAACATGAAGATGGCTCTAAACGGCGCGCTAACTATCGGTACGATGGATGGTGCAAACGTTGAGATTCGTGAAGAAGTGGGTGATGAAAACATCTACATCTTCGGCCTAGACGTTGATGGTGTTCAAGCTCTGAAAGCTCAAGGCTACAACCCATACGACTACTACAATGCAGACCCACTACTGAAAGCATCTCTAGACCTACTGACTGGCGATGAGTTCACTCCAGGTCAACCAGGCCTTCTACGTGCAACGTTTGATAGCCTGCTAGACGGCGGTGACCCTTACCTATGTCTTGCTGACTTCGCATCTTACGTGAAAGCGCACGAAGACATGGGCACGCAATACAAAGACCAAGCAGGTTGGGCTAAGAAAGCAATTCTTAACACAGCATTGGTTGGTAAGTTCACATCAGACCGCTCTATCCGCGACTACGTGAACAACATCTGGAAACTTGAAGCGGTTAACCGTTAATACTTCCAAAGTAGCCAAGGCAGTTTCTGCCTTGGCTCAATTAGCTTGTGAGCAAACGAAAGGCTTAAAGGTTTCGTTTATAAACAAGCTGCTTACAAACCGATTGTCACAAGCTAATTGATTAGTAAAAATTAAATTAACAACCCTACAAAATAGAAAGCGTCAGAACGTTTTCGGAGAGAGCGATGAAAGAACAGACCGTATTAAAACAAGTCGCAGAAATGGCAAACATTGCCGACAGTTACGTTAGTGCGTGGGGCGATGAAGCACAAGTATCAGACGAGACGATCACGTCTCTATTGGCTTCGTTGGGCTACGATACAAGCAGCGATGATGCACTGCTTAAGTCAGCAGAAAGAAAACACAAAAAAGATGTACTAGACCCAGTTCTTGTCTTGCGTGACGGTGAGCCAGTAGAAGTGGCGCTTAATCTAGGTGTAAGTGCTCGTGAAAGTGAGTTCAGCTGGCGCTTAGAAACCGAGCAAGGAGAGGTACTTGAAGGCTATCTTCAATCTCAAGTCATTCGTGACGAGCGTGCCGAGGGTGGCCCTTTAGTGTTTGCATTGCCAAGTGATTTGGCATGGGGTTATCACAAGCTCATTGTGAGCCGTAAGCGCCGTAAGAAGCCTTACGAGATGACACTGATTATTACGCCAAAAGCGTGTTTCAAGCAGTCACCAATCGAGCAAGGCAAAAAGCTTTGGGGACCCAGTGTTCAACTTTATACCCTAAGAACTCAGCATAACTGGGGTATTGGTGATTTCGGAGACCTAAAACAGCTTGTTGCGGATATCGCTTCTCGTGGTGGTGACTTCGTTGGTCTAAACCCAATTCACTCATTGTTCCCTGCGAACCCTGAAGGTGCGAGCCCATATAGCCCATCTTCTCGTCGCTGGTTGAACATCTTATACATTGATGTGAGTTCAGTTCCTGAATTTGCACTAAGTGCAGAAGCACAACAAACAGTCGGCAGCGCAGAGTTCCAACAGCGTCTACAAAAAGCGCGTGAAGCACACTGGGTAAACTACACCGAAGTGTCTGAGCTTAAGATGAGCATCTTGCCTCTGCTATTCGCAGAATTTAAGACTCGTCATCTAGACAAAAACAGCGACCGTGCACAAGCGTTCTTAGCCTTCGTAGAAGAGGGTGGCGATAGCCTGATGCATCAAGCGGCGTTTGATGCTCTACATGGTGAACTGCATGCAGAAGATTCTGGCATGTGGGGATGGCCGGTATTCCCTGAGAAGTACCGTACATTCGACAGCCCAGCGACACAGAAATACATCAAAGAGAACTTAGAAAACGTTCATCTGTACATGTACCTGCAATGGCTAGCAGATTGCCAGATCAACGATGCACAGTCTCTTGCAGAAGAGAAGGGCATGGCTGTTGGCCTGTACCGTGACTTAGCGGTAGGTGTTGCAGATTCAGGCAGCGAGACTTGGGCTGACGAAGGCAACCTAGTGATGGATGCGAGCATTGGTGCTCCACCTGATATTCTTGGTCCTTTGGGTCAGAACTGGGGTCTACCTCCGTTAAACCCAGAAGTGCTTCAAGAAACAAGCTACGACGCTTACATCAAGCTACTTCGTGCGAACATGAAGCACTGTGGTGCACTGCGTATCGACCACGTTTTAGGTCTACTGCGCTTGTGGTGGATTCCAAAGGGTGAGAACGCAACTAAGGGCGCGTACATCTACTACCCAGTACAAGATATGCTGTCTATTCTGGCGCTTGAATCTCACCGTTACCAATGTAGCGTTATCGGTGAAGATTTAGGAACGGTACCGGATGAGATTGTCGACATCCTTGCAGATGCTGGCGTGCACTCTTACAAAGTGTTCTTCTTCGAAACATCAGAAGATGACGGTGGTTTCATCTCACCAAAACACTACGCATCACAATCGATGGCGGCACTGTGTACTCACGATATGCCAACGCTTCGTGGCTTCTGGCACTGTGATGACCTGAAAATGGGCCAAGAGATTGGCTTATACCCAGATGCAGAACAATTAGAAACCTTGTTCGATGACCGCCTAGAGTGCAAGCAAGGTATCTTAGATTCAGTAGCATGGCATGGTTTCCTACCAGAAGGTGTGGGCCGCGATGCGAGCCAAGTACCGATGGACTCTTACCTTGCTGAGGCACTTCAACTGCACGTAGCGGCTGGTGGTTCAACACTACTGAGCGTTCAGCTAGAAGATTGGCTAGAGATGGACAAGCCAGTAAACATTCCTGGCACGGTTGATGAATACCCTAACTGGCGTCGTAAACTATCAATGAACTTGGACGAAATATTTGCTCACGAAGGCGTTAATCGTATCGCTTCTAAGCTGACTGACGTTCGAGAAAAAGCCGGTAAGTAATGACGTGAGTGACTTGAAATTAGGTGGTTTTTTGCTTACGCCGTACGAAACTACAACCTCGGTCACTCAATAATGAATGCTCATCTGGTAGAATAAACCGTCGTTATATTGCCCGCACTAATAGCGGGCATTTTTGTATTATGTTTTTTGGATGTTTGGTTAGGGAGAAACGTTTTGGAACTAAGTTCGATTTCAAAGCAAAAACAAATATATACCCAACTATCACAGGCTTGTTTCACAGACCCATTCGCGTTTTTAGGGCCATACCTACCTTCTGAGCAAGGTGCATTACGTGTGTGGATTCCTGGGGCAGATAAAGTCGAGTTGATTGTTGGAAAGGAACCTCGTATTGAGTTAGCGCGAGAGGGTGAAAGTGGTTTCATTCTTAAGCAAGAGAGAGACTTACGTTTTACTCACTATAAGCTTGCGGTTGATTGGGCTGGCGTAGAACAGATCATCGATGATCCTTACCAGTACCACGATCTGTACGCGAGTTATGAAGATCTTCATACACCGAAAGATATGTATCATCACATGGGGGCTCAGTTTATTACGCTAGAGCGTGATGGACAGACGATTTCAGGTACGCGTTTCTTGGTGTACGCACCGCATGCAACTGCGGTAAGCTTGGTGGGTAACTTCAACGCTTGGGATGGTCGCCGCCACCCAATGCAACGCCTAGATTACGGTATGTGGGGCTTATTCATTCCTGAACTGGAAGAAGGCGCTCAATACAAGTTTGAATTAAAAGGACCAAATGGCGAAGGCTTACCACACAAAGCTGACCCATGGGGTTTCTACTCTGAGCAATACCCATCGTTCTCATCGGTAACTTACGATCACGCTCGTTACCAGTGGCAAGATACTCAATGGCAAAATCGCCCGGTAACGCAAAAGCGCAAAGAAGCGCTTTCGTTCTATGAATTGCATGCAGGTTCTTGGAAGCGTAACGCTGAAGGTGAATTCTTAAATTATCGCGAGCTTGCGGCAGAGCTGATCCCATACCTAACGGATCTTGGCTACACGCACGTTGAACTAATGCCAGTTTCAGAACATCCATTCTACGGTTCTTGGGGCTATCAGCCTGTAGGTCTATTTGCACCGACTAGCCGTTTTGGCTCTCCAGATGATTTCAAATACTTCGTCGATCAATGTCACCAAGCGGGTCTTGGCGTTGTTCTGGACTGGGTTCCTGCTCACTTCCCAAGTGATGATCACGGCCTAGCAAACTTCGATGGTACGCCATTATTCCATGATCCAGATCCACGTCGTGGTTGGCATCAAGATTGGAACTCGTACATTTACGATTTAGGCAAAGAGCATGTTCGTCGTTTCTTAGTTTCTAATGCACTGTACTGGTTCGAGCAATTCCACATTGATGGCATCCGTGTTGATGCGGTTGCTTCGATGTTGTACCTCGACTATTCGCGTAGCCATGACCAATGGATCCCGAATGCGGATGGCGGCAACGAAAACTACGACGCTATCGCAACCCTTAAGTGGATGAACGAAGAAGTGTATAAACACTTTCCGAATGCGATGACGATTGCTGAAGAATCAACGGCTTTCCCTGGTGTTTCAGCACCGACTTTTATGGGCGGCTTAGGCTTCGGCTTTAAGTGGAACATGGGTTGGATGCACGACAGCTTGTCTTACATTCAAGAAGACCCAATCAACCGTAAATATCACCACGATACGATTACCTTCCCACTGGTTTACGCACACAGTGAGAATTATGTATTGTCTCTGTCTCACGATGAGGTGGTTTACGGTAAAGGTTCTATCCACAACAAGATGCCTGGTGATGAATGGCAGCAAACGGCAAACCTACGTGCTTATATGGGTTACATGTATGCGCAACCAGGTAAGAAGCTGAACTTCATGGGTGCAGAATTTGGTCAGACGGCTGAATGGAACCATGACGACCAGCTGCAATGGTTTTTGCTGGATTACGAGCGTCATCAAGGTGTTCAGCGTTTAACGAAAGACCTGAACAATCTGTACCGCTCTGAAGCTGCAATGCACGATCTTGATTTTGATCCGAAAGGCTTTGAATGGCGTCTACAGGACTCTGCTCAAGCGAGCATCTTAGCTCATGAGCGTATCAGTGAATCAGGCGAGCGTGTATTGGTGGTTTCTAACTTTACCCCCGTTCCTCATGAGCACTTCCGCTTAGGTGTTCCAGCACAAGGTCAGTACTCTTTGTTATTGAATACAGACTCTGCGGATTATGCAGGCAGTGGCTTTGAAGTGAAGCCGGTTGCTGAGGTTGAATCAGTAGAAAGCGAAGGCTTAGACACATCGATTGAGCTGCGTTTACCACCGTTATCGACCGTTTTTTACAAGCTAAATTAGGTCTATTAGTTGAAGTAAGCGATAACTAAAAAGAAAATGGGAGCCGAAAGGCTCCCATTTTTGTATTTATAACGTTTGGTCTAATGCTGCTTGAAGTTCGTGAGATAGAACATTGAACGTCCTACGACAGTCTCAAGGATTCGAACGGAATCAAGCCCAAAGCTATTAAACATTATCTCGCGGAATTGACCATCTGAACTGATGTTAAACTGTTCAGGGCTCTTGACCTGGGAGGCATGGAAAAACATCAATTTGATCACGAATCGAAATTGATCATTATCTAGAGCGTTTTGCCAAGATTGAATGAATACTTCTTCCGATGAGAACTCTAGATTCTCTATAACAATTGATAGCATGTGTTGGTGTAACGCTGATCGGATAGCGCGGGTCGATGGATAATAGCCCTGAAGCGTCGTCAAACTAATGCCAATTTCTTGAGCAATCCTTGCATAAGTTAGTGCTTCATGTCCTTCAGCCAGAAAAAGGTTTAGTACGATCTCATCGTAGTGCTTTTGATTTTCTAGTTTCTGTACTTGAGTAATTCGAGCCATTACAAATCTCTATTGATTGTAACATTCTGTAAAAGAGTATATTAAGAGCTTATGAATTAAATCTCAAACTCCAAGGGTAAATAACTGGTCAATTTATCGTTAAATATAGTCAGTATTGTGTCATTGGTTCAATTATCAATCAGATTTTGGCATAAACAAAAACACCGCCCTATTGAGCGGTGTGTTATTTAAAGTCTTTGTTTATCTATGCTAATTCAGATGACTAGAACGGATACCAAAATAACTGCGGCTCTAGAATGCGTTTCGCAATGGCTAACACCACGATAAAAGCGATGACACCTAAACAAACAAAGTCGATACGTTTCAAAGGTGCATAGCTATACCAAGTGCGAGCTTTGTGTCGGCCAAAACCTCGTAACGTCATTGCGTTAGAGATCTCGTCTGCTCGGTCCAAGCTAGAGAAAATGAGCGGGCCTAGAACCTTAGCCACATTTTTGATTCGAGTAATTAGAGGCGCTTTCTTTGAGAGCTCTACACCACGAGCCTGTTGAGCATGCATGATATTGATGAAGTCTTTCTTAACTTCTGGCAAGTAACGCAGTGTTAAGCTGACCGCATAGGCGATCTTGTAAGGAACACCGATACGGTTGAGGCTAGCTGCAAACTCAGTCGGATGCGTTGTGAAGACAAAAATCAACGCTATCGGGAACATGCTCATGTATTTGAGCGTCACAGTAACCAAGTAAAACAGAGTCTCTTGGCTCAACGAGTAGTTACCCGGCAATGTCAGCAATAAGGTTTTGCTGCCGATGAGCTCAGTACCTTGCTGTGGAGCCAGCAGATACATGAACAAAGCATTTAGGCTCAATACACTCGCCGTACCCAATAACAGAGGCTTATATACGCGTACAGGCACATTGGTCAGCTTTAGCAGGTATAAACCAGTCACAATAAGCAGTGCAATCAATCTTAGGTCGAACGTAGTTAAGACCACGGTTACCCAAGCTAAGAAGAGCGCAAATTTGGTGATGCCGTTAAGTGCATGAAGCGGTGATTTTGTATCAATGTAATTGATGCCGAATTTTACTTTTGATACGTTCATTGAGCGCTTCTCTCGTAGTCGATGAAGTACTGCATGAATGCGTTGGTGTCGTCGATTTTCATCATAGTCGCGAGTTCATAAATGCTGGTGGTACAAAGATTTGCGCGTTCTAACAGCGATGGCTGACTGAATACTTCCGTCATCGCGGCATTGGCAATCAGCTTGCTGTCAGCAATGACAATTGAGCGTGTGGTGTACTCTAGAACAAGGTGCATGTCGTGTGAAATGATCACGACGGTGATACCTAACTCGCGGTTAAGCTTTTGGATAAACGCCAGCATTGAGGTGTAGTTGCGGTAATCTTGACCCGCTGTTGGTTCATCCAAGATCAGAAGCTCTGGCTCCAATACTAAGATAGAAGCGATCGTTACGCGTTTTTTCTGACCGTAGCTTAGCGCTTCGATTGGCCAGTGGCGGAACTTGCTCAAGCCACACAGCTCAAGAACGTTTTCCACCTTCTCTTTGATTTCCTGCTCTGCAACCCCACGATTACGCAGACCGAATGCAACTTCATCAAAAATCATATGATGAGAGATCATATGATTTGGGTTCTGCATCACGACACCGACTTTCTGGCTTCTTTCAAAGATAGAAAGCTCAGATAGGTCTTCACCATTTAGATAGGAAGAGCCTGAATCGGCATCGATCACACCCATGATGAGTTTAGTGATGGTAGATTTGCCTGAACCGTTTTTGCCTAAGATTGAAACGAACTCACCCTTACCAATCTTAAAGCTGACATCTTCGAGAGCGTTCTTTTCACCATCGTAAGAGTAAGTCAGGCCGTGGACCTCAAGCAAAGGTTGGTACTGCTTCTCGGCAACTGGAGTCGGCCGCTCTGCAAACCAAGCCTGAACCGCAGGGCGGAATCTTTTGTAATCGAGAGCTTTGAGGTTTGATAGCTTATCTTCACTGGTCAAAGGTGCTTTCGCTGCCTTCAGAGCAGATAAATAAAGTGGTTCACGAATACCGTGTGTTTCAAGCAGTTCAGAAGCTAAGATTTCATCGGGTGTCATGTCCGCGACAATTTCACCGCGCTCCATCAAGATCACTCGATCGATATCGCGATGTAGTACATCTTCAAGGCGATGCTCGATGATGACTATAGTCTTGTTGGTTTCTTTATGAAGTTGGTCGATGATTTCGATAGTCGCTTTACCCGTTTTCGGGTCAAGGCTAGCCAAAGGTTCATCAAACAACAGGATGTCAACGTCATCAACTAAGATGCCCGCTAATGACACGCGTTGTTTCTGGCCGCCGGATAAATCATGTGGCGAGCGATCAAGCATATCTGCTAAGTCGACCATTTTTGCTGTCGACTTAACCAGAGGGTACATATCAATGTTCGACACTAACTGATTTTCCAGTGCGAATGCGATGTCTTCGCCAATACTCAAACCGACAAATTGGCTATCAGTATCTTGTAATACTGTGCCAACCTGCTCGGTATAGTCGTGCATAGAAAAATCAGAAATGTTCTTACCGTTGATCTCTAGAGAGCCAGTCACCTCACCTTTGATAGCATGAGGGATCAGACCGTTAAGGCATTGACCTAGGGTAGATTTACCACTACCGCTTGGTCCAATAATGACGATTTTCTCTCCTTTCTCTATCCTTAGATTGATATTTTTTAGTGTCGGTTTATCCAGCGACTCATATCTAAAAGAGAAGTTCGAAAATGCTATAGTCATTATCGCTTATGCCTCAGTCAGGTTACGGCTTTGTTTGTTGCGTTTAGCGACTGATTTTAGGATCAGTAAGCCAACAACAGCGATCAGAACGGTGTTACCCGCAGCAATGATAGAGAGTTGAGTGAAGACTTTAGTAAACGGTTCTGCATAAAGGATGGTATCTAGGAATGCAGAGCAGCCGTAACCAACCACATTACCGGCAAGGGCAAGTACCACAAACAGCGCGAAGTCCTTCATAGGCAACTCACCTTGCTGAAGGCGGTTCTTGGTCAACATCGGGAATAAGCCGATAACCATGCCTACGATACCTGAGCCTAAAACCCAAGTTAACCACACACCCCAGCCTGCGAACAGATCCGTTACCCAGTGACCGATAAAGCCAACTAAGAAGCCAACAATAGGGCCGAACAAAACAGAAAACAGTGCTAGAACTGCCATTGCTGGTTTCAATGTCGTGTTAGCAAACACTGGGACACCAAACATAGGTAAACCACCAATGCCGTACAGTGCCGCGCCAATGGCGATAACGACCACTGTTTTAGCTGAAAAGTTCATAGATAACCTCGAATACTGAAAGATAAAGCTTAATAAAGAACGAATATTCACCATTATTAATATGCGTCTCAATGAGAACGTTTTTTGGGCAAATATAAAAAATAAGGCGCGCATTATACAGTAGAACCCTTCCATAAGGGAAGGTAAGTGTCTAGATGTCTAAAATTCCATCTGAACACCTAAATATCGTGTAAAAAGCGTAATTTTACGGTTAATCTAGCAACAAAAAAGCCAGAGCGAGTCTGACTTTTTCATTCGTCTTAACAATGTGTTAAGCGGGTTCGTCACGTACCTTTGACCGTTTAGTGGTCTAGGTATAGATAGTTTTGCCAACTCTTCATGCGAATAAGGACCTTGCGCATGATTGAAACGTGGGTGAAGCTGTCAGAATAAACGGCAACTTCAACCGCGGTACCCATAGGTAAATGGTAGTCAGACAGGTCATCAGTGATGGTCATTTTAGCAAATACGCGTCCATTAGTACGAAGTGCATTGGTACCAATAAGTGTCCCGCGCGCTTGAATTTGACTCTCACCAATAGCTGGGATTATTTCATCAATGCGTCCTTTGAAAATCTTGCCTGGTAGTGCTCTGAATAAAAATTCAGCTTCGAAACCAGGATGCAGTCGTTGCAATGAGTTTTGTCTGAATGCTGCGATGTAGTATTTTTCTTCCGTATGGACAAATGTCATGACAGGAGCAAGAGGTAGCGGTACAGCCATTACGCCTGGACGCAGTGCTAGTTGTGTAACATATCCATCCGTTGGTGCTCTCACGACCGTTTGGTCAAGGTTGAATTGAGCCTTACGTAAGTCTGCAAGTAATCCTGCCACTGCGGTGTTCTCGCCACCAATTTCAGAATTTAGAGCGATCTGAGCTTGTTGTTGACTTGCTTCTGCTACTTTTACTGCTGCTTCCGATGCCTTATAAGCTTGTCTACGAGTATCCAATTGTTGTTCGGTAAACGCACCACTTTCAAAGCCACGCTTATAACGAGAAAATTCGCGTTGCGCTTTGTCTCTTTCTGCAATCGCTTTGATTTTAGCTGCTTCAGCTTCAGCAACTTGAGATTCAAGCCCAAGTGCTCCTTGGCTTGCTTCTTTTACTTTCGCTTCGAGCTTAGCGACTTCTGCTTCAAAAGGGATAGGGTCAATTTTAAAGAGGATGTCTCCTTTCTTTAAAGGAGAATTCGCCTCAACAGGAACCTCAATGACTTTACCTCTAACGCCTGAAACAATTGGAGTCGTTGAGTAAACTTGGTTGCCAAGTTGTGTGAAAGGATGGTTGTAGTTCATTAATAGGATCAATGTTCCTACGATGACCACACCACCGAGCACTGCGGTAGGCACTGTCCATTTGTTTAGTGGGATATTAAATACTTTGAAAATAGTGATACAAAGTGCCGCGTAGGTCATTATCAGTAGTAAATCCATTACTTAGCCTCCTGATCTTGAACGTTGTTTGACTCTTTTTTTGTGCTGCTTTGTTTAGTATTTGCTTGTTTGAGCTGTGCGATCTCTTCTTGAAGGGTGCTAACTTGATCGATTAAAACATCCACTCGGTGATGAATATCGTGCTGCTCTTCTTCGAGTTTTTCGAAGCCCCAGCCTCGGTCTTTCCGCCATAATGTTGCCCAAATCCATAGAAAGGGCCAAATTGTGTGCAAAGTGAATAGGCTAACCCAGCCTGAGACGTGAATTGCGTCTTGGTGAGGATGATTACGTTCTTTGGCTATTTCATAAGGGATATCGTGAATAACGATGATGCCGTAAAAGATGACTAGAGCAACGAAAATGAGTAAGCCGAGTGCAAAGTAGTCTAAAAACATAACAGATCCTTGTAATGTTAGATGTTAGTTATAAATATAGTACGTTATCATCCAAGTAATTGTTATAAAAATGATTTGCTGAGTTATAAATAATGAGTGTTCGCTTCTAATGTGAGCAAAACTATTGACGAATCTTATAAAATCTCATCGCGTTTGAAGAGGCTATTTCGGCTTTCTGGTTGGTATTTTAGCTGAAATGATGACAGCTACGATTCTAAATGACGTGCACAACCACAAAGGATAAACACGGATGTATATAGGTGAATTGGCGGCTATTGGTGCTGCGATTGTGTGGGCGTGTGCGACATGGATTTATGGACAGTTTGGTCATCGCTTCTCTGCGATGCAATTGAACATTGTTAAGGGTGTAGTGGCGTCAGGGATGATGTTGCTGGTGATGCCTCTTATTCCGATGCCGGAGTTTGAACTGAGTACCAACCATTTTCTGATATTGGCAATTTCAGGTGTGATTGGCATTGCGATTGGAGATAGCGCCTATTTTGCGGCGTTGAAAAGAATCGGTGCCAATAAGACGCTGTTACTGGAATCTTTAGCCCCGCCTCTTTCTGGTGTGCTGGCATTAATGTTCCTGGGCGCTGTATTGACAGTGCAAAGTTGGCTCGGTGTCGTGATTACAACACTAGCGGTGACCTTCGTTGTCTTCCAGCCATCAAAATCGGCGAGCGGTGAATCGAATAACAAAGCGCAGTGGGGTGGCATTGGTTATGGGCTTGTGGCGAGTGTCTGTCAGGCATCTGGTGTGGTTATTTCTCATTACGCGTTAGTGGCGGGTGATATCCCACCATTGTTAGGTGCTTTGATTCGCCTGACGATTGGCGTGTTTGCTGTGATGCTGATTATCCCTTTCGTTGAAAAGAAGCCGTATTCATCGATAAAAAGAGATTTATGGGAAATGACCAAGCTCGATAAACTGTGGTTACTAGGAGCAATCTTTGTCGGGACGTTTCTCGCTCTATGGCTTCAACAAGTGGCGTTGAAGAATGCTAACCCTGCGATTGCACAAACGTTGATAGCGACCAGCCCGGTCTTTATTTTGGTGATTTATGCGCTGAAAGGGGAGAAGGTGTCAAAGCAAAGTATCATAGGCACACTTGCCGCCCTTGCTGGTATTTCTCTGTTCTTTTATCAATAAGCAGTTGGCCTAAGCTACAGAGCTATATGCCACTACTCTGTACACACTTGATTACGGCCGTTGGCTTTAGCTCGGTATAGCGCTTTATCGGCACGGTAGAAGGTACGTTGAGTATTCTCTCCGTCACGATGCAAAGTGATACCAATACTCACGGTCAAACCGCGCTCCCCAAGTATCTCATGCCAACCGAATTGGAAAATGCGCTCTCGATAATTTTCAGAGTGCATTTCTGCCTTCGGAAGATCAGTGTTCTCTAGAATGACGAGGAACTCTTCTCCACCAAATCTGACACATGACGCGCCTCTAAACTTAAAGTATGAACGTAGCTCTTGAGACACACTAACAATCGCTTTATCGCCCACTAAGTGACTCAGTTCATCATTGATAGACTTGAAGTGGTCAATATCAATAACCATCAGCGCGAAAGAGGTATCGTGCAGCAGCATGTCTTTCAGTTTCACATCTAACCAGCGGCGGTTGTGCAACCCTGTTAATGGATCTGTGAATACGTCTTGTTGAAGCTGAGCCACCGCATTCTTGTGTTGTTCGGTTGTCTCTTTGAGCTCTTTGTTCTCTTGTTCAGAGAGAATGAGTTTGAGTTGTAACTCAAAACGAGACAGTCGGCGTAGCTGGCTTGCACCGAGTTCACTGATCGGGATCTGCTTCATCAGATCGGTTTCAATTCGGTAGCCTTTTTTCTCATAGCTTAGCGCTTCTTGAAAACGCCCTTGATTCATACACACATCACTCTGCGAATCGTAGAATCGTTTTGCAAGTACTGGCGACGAGTAGGCTTTCACGCGTTTGTCTGTGCTCGACAAAATCATGCTCGCGTAGTCTTGCTTGCCGGTTGCACTTAGGCAATGTGCGAGCTCTAGACGAGTCATGGTTGCAAGCCAGCTTGCTTGAGTGCTGTTGGCTGGGTATTGAACCTTAGACAGACAGCGTAGCGCTTCATGGTGTTTTTTCTTAGCGCGCAGCACCTTTGCTTGGTAAAGCAGTATTTGAGCTGTGAGCAACTTGTCACTGACCAAAATACTCAGTTCTTCGCACTCATTCAGTAAATCGCTGGCTGCTGTAATGCGATTGAGTAGAAGTAGGCTTGCTACCATATGCA
Organism: Vibrio sp. 10N.247.311.14; assembly: GCF_041467715.1. Classification (NCBI taxonomy): domain Bacteria; kingdom Pseudomonadati; phylum Pseudomonadota; class Gammaproteobacteria; order Vibrionales; family Vibrionaceae; genus Vibrio; species Vibrio sp. 10N.247.311.14. The sequence goes on along the minus strand of NZ_JBFSVE010000009.1, from coordinate 13,700 downwards.
GCTTGAATTTGAGGCGAAGTGAGCGACTGCTTATCGCATGGTCTATGCTGCTGATTTTTTGGTAGTAACGAAGTGCTCTGTTGTGATCGCCATAGGAATCACACAGGTTGCCCATGCCTAAAATAGCTAATACATACTCATCGATATGACCGTGTTCAACCGCGATAGTCGATGAACTGACGAATTCATTGAGTGCTGAGGTGTAATCACCAATTTCAACTAAGCGGTCACTTAGGCTGCTCTTGACTGTCAAAATGTCTTCAATATCGGCAGGAAGGTGGAGCAGATCGAGTGCTCGTCTTAACTCTTCGATACTGGTTTGATTTTGTTGTAACTCGGCACGGTATTCAGAGCTGATGATATAGCAGTGCGCTTGCTCTGTTTGCGTTGTCGAAACGTGCTGGCGAATGTGGTTCCAGAAGATGATCGCTTCTTCACCTGATACCGATGAAGGGTCTAAACCGGCGTCTGTGATCTTGCTTAATAGCGTTTCCATTATTCTATTACCTCAGCATCGTCTTCTTCTAATTGTTCAAGCGTAAACGGGAACGTCAAAATATCATTGAGGCTGACGGTCGGTCTTGAACCTTTTAATCCTTTTCTATGCCAAGGATAGATATCAAGCATGGTGCTGAGAGTTTGGAAGGTTTGCTCTGCGGCTTCGCCTTTTTCGGAAAGCATAAGAGCCACACGTTCAGAACTTAGCCTTGCAATGAAGTCATTCTGGTTACATAAAGCATGAGCAATCTCGGTACAGACATCTAAGTAATCAGTATCGACATGATGGAACATAATGATGCTGTGGTTTGAACGCTTAAGCTCTGTCTTAAACAGTACCAGTTTTTCCCACCAAAAGGTTTCAGAGACAACGTAAGAGAGGTGCTTTTCAGGATCGTATTCGTGTTGGCCACGAATACGATTAATCAGCTTTCGTGCCCTCTGTTCAAGCTGGCGTTTTGAACTGCGTGCTTTGTCCAAGCCGACACGATTAGTTTGCTCTTTAAGCATACCGATAGAATATTGACGGTACTTTTTAAAGGCGACGAGTGCGGCTTGGAAGTCTTGGTTTTCTTCTGCAACTAAGGATTGTTGGTAACAGATTTGGCTTAACAACTCGCCATTATCGAACTCGTTTGCGGATTGTTCTGCGAGCCTTAGTAATTCCGCCGCCTGTTCTGGTCTTTTTCTCAGGAGTTCCAATCTAGCTCGGCTGATATATGAGTGCGCCTTCATCCAAACGAGGTTGTGTTCTACGGCTAGATTGTGTGCTTTGGCCGTGGCGCGCTCTGCGTCATCTAAGCGTTCGAGACCAAGTAGGGCAAGGCCTCGGAAGTCCCACACCTCAGCGTGCCAAGTGTTATCTTTATGATCTTTTAATGCTTCTTCTGCGCCGTCCAATACCGATAGCATTTCAATATAGTTGTTGAGCAGGTAGTAATCCCACGCGAGCAGTATTCTGGCTTTGCCTTCTAACCAACCAATGCGGCTGTTGTTAGCCACTTTAACGGCAAGCTGGTGGGTAGAACGTGCAAGTTTATATTCGTGGGTCATTCGCCAAATATTGCCAAGGCCAATGAGGCATTCAATTTGAATTTCGACTTCATCAACCAACGCGGACTGCTCTAAAGCATTGATCCAGAACTGCTGGGCGGAATAGTACTTGGCTTGCCCCCAGAACTGGAGCGCGTGTAAATGGAGGATCTCAGGGAGAAAAAGGTCGGTATCTAATCGGCTTTGGCGCTTGTAGGCTTCCTTGATGTATTTTAAACCTTTTTGGTAATCCATCAGGTTCCAGCTACACCTTGCCATTAGCATCAATGACTGGATGGCACCCTCTTCAAACAGAACTTGCTCTGATCGGACTAGGCACTGTTGGGCAATCTCTAGGATCACTGACGGCTCAGAGTCGACACGAGTTTTAAGTTTTTCTAATTCTGTTTCAAGAAGGTACTGATTTTTGTCCAAGACTTACATCCATGATTATCGAACATATTGATAACACAATCATTATAAGAGTGTAATTTGAGATAAGCACCAATTATCTTTCGTAGAGCGTCAAAGGAACATCGATCTTTTCTAATTATGGGTGTTACCTCATGTTGTCGCTTTAAAATCAATGAGTTCCCGAATAATTACCTAAAGGCCTTGTTGCTATGAAAGTAGTTGCTTTAGAGTTAATGGCAGCTCTGCTACGCCTAAACGTTGTGCTGCCGTGAGCCCTTGCTTATCTTGGTAGCACAGATTGTGCCAAGCTCTAAATATGTCGAGCAATGGAAGAATGCCCCCAGGACGAAGCTTACGTCTGGGCTCATTAATAAAGCTATCAAATAACAGCTGAAAGCGTTGTTGATAGAACTTAGTTTGTTGAATTGAGGCCGTGTTAAACCACTGTTTTGGTTCTGGATTGTTACCGGTTAGGTAGCAGATACCTTTCTGATTATCACCCTGATTGGCAATAGCCCAGCGATCTCGCCACCAACTCATGTGAACGATGTCGATCTTTTCAAAACTTTGGTCGTCTTGCCAGCCTGAATCTTCCTCTACATACATAAGGTCAATATTTTGACTCTGAATACGCGGCAAACATACGCTTAAAGCGGCAGATCTTAGTAACGGATCTTGTGGCATATAGATGGCGACATGCTTGTCTTCGTTACACATATCCAACACATGTAAGAAGTGAGCATAAGAGGTATAAGGCGGTCGAATGAGTGCACCCTTTGAAGGGTAGCTAAATGTGGTGAGGTTACCCATAGGGTCCTCAACGTTACCTCTCGCAAGAATCACTTGGTACTGCTGTTCAATGCGCTCTTTTAGTTTGTCTGACTGTTGAGGAAGCTCAAGGTTTGCCTCTGAAGAGTGCTCTTTGGATACAAAGCGCGCTACATCATCATAAGGGTTGTGATCAACATTCCCTGATGGCTCTTCATTTTGTGAGTAATTCACGTGTTGGCAAAGGATATAGCCAGAATGCGCCTCACCCGTCGCTATCCAAACCACACCGTTGTTACTTTGTGGCTGTAAGCGCTGATAATGGGAAGCGAATTGATAGTCTTTGGCATGGTTAACCCATCGTGCATCGATCATCGCTAATTTACGACGACAACGGCTCGCGATATGGTCAACATGATCATAGAAAGTCTTTGGGTTGATCTCTAATTTTCGGCAGATTTCACGTACGGAATAGCCCATGAACAGTAAGCCCATGAGGTTCTCTTGAAATTGGAGTTTTTTGTTGGATCCAGACCATTTATCAACGAAGGTTGATTGGCAGTCTTTGCATCGATAACGCTGCCTGTCACCACTGTAGCCGAAGGCATGATAAAGATGTTTATGGGTATGAACCGATAAGCCGAAATTATCGCAATCATCATTACGACAAGCAGGGAGCCCATCGCTGTGAAGTTGTCTTAGGCGATGAAGTTCGCTTAACACTTCACGGTTGTTAAGTAAGGGGGGGAAAGCTCCACATTCACGACAAACCATCGCTGGACGCTTAGGGTTCGCGTGTTGCAAAACATACCGTTTTGCATCGCTCAAGCCAAAGTTGTCACACGCCAATGTTTTACAAAAGTTGAGTTGCAAACCATCCGCGTCTTTTGGCAGCTTGTCGTTAGACACGATCTCCCCCTCGGGATTATTTGAGCAGCCAAGCGAGCCTGGCTGCGGGGTAACGCTTTTCAATGTATCTTTGATCAAATCGTTAGATGTTGATTGCTGTCTCTAGAGCAACTTTCATCATGTCGTTGAAAGATTTTTGACGCTCTTCAGAACTTAGTTTTTCACCACGGATGATGTGGTCAGATACTGTTAGGATAGTTAGTGCTTTAGCACCAAGGTCTGCAGCAACACCGTAGATACCAGCCGCTTCCATATCAACACCTAGGATGCCTAGCTTTTCCATTTTTTCGAAAAGGTCAGCTTCTGGAGTGTAGAAAAGGTCTGCAGAGAATACGTTACCAACTTTAACTGGAACTTCTTGTGCACGAGCTTGGTTTACTGCTTCTTCTAGAAGACCGAAATCAGCGATAGCAGCGAAGTCGTGGTTGTTGAAACGAATACGGTTTACTTTTGAGTCAGTAGATGCACCCATACCGATAACAACGTCCATTAGTTTAACGTCGTCACGTACTGCGCCACAGCTACCTACGCGAATTACGTTTTTCACGCCGAACTCAGCGATTAGCTCGTGTACGTAGATGCAACATGATGGGATACCCATACCGTGGCCCATTACAGAAACTTTCTTACCCTTGTAAGTGCCTGTGTAGCCAAACATGTTGCGAACGTCACAAACTTGCTTCACGTCATCAAGGAATGTTTCTGCAATGTATTTTGCGCGAAGCGGGTCGCCCGGCATAAGTACTGTTTCTGCGAAATCACCAGCTTGAGCATTAATATGAGGTGTAGCCATGGTCGTTCTCCAAAGTTTAAACGGTAATTATAGGAACAGGATTTAATCAATTACCGATTCTGTTGAATTGAATTCGTTTTGTTGAGGCAATATTAGCGAGTTAGAACGTGGCCCCATGAGACTTTAGTCACAAAACAGGTCTGCCATTATAGTTTTATTAATATTGATAACCAAATATGTTGAAAGCGTAAAGGCAATCGATTTTGTATGGGTAAATTGCAAGCGAATGAGAGGAAAAGGCCTACACATAAACTTGTTGCCTATCAGTTTCGAGCCAACAATACGTTGTAGAGACGTTTGATCAGAGATAATCTAAACTTTGATAAAAGACAAACCAAGGATTTGTATGTCGTATTGCGTTAAACCGACGCCTTTGCCGTCAATGAAAACACGACTTCACAGGGCGGCGTCGCTTGTTGTAAGAACCACTTTGCTTGCCAGCGGGATAGCTTCATCGTGGGTGTCTGCTGCAACCTTTGAATTGCCACCGACAGAAAGCCGCATTGTGGGCAGAATCCAGCAGCATGAAGTGGCGGCGGGCGAAACCTTGGCCATCATTGCCAAGCAATACGATATTGGTTTTCTCTCTTTAATGGCAGCTAACAAAGGGGTGGATCCTTTTCTTCCCGCGGAAGGCTATGTGTTAAGCATTCCAAGCCGCTTGATTTTGCCTGACACCCCAAGAAAGGGGATCGTCATCAATCTTGCTGAGTTAAGGTTGTATTACTTTGAGCCCGAGAAAAATCAGGTGCATGTTTTCCCTGTCGGCATCGGTCGAGTGGGGCGCGATACTCCCGAGATGATCACCAAGATAAGCCAAAAAAGACCGAATCCAACATGGACGCCACCAAATTCAATCCGCAAAGAGTATCTTGAAAAGGGTATTGAATTACCGAGAGTGGTTCCCGCTGGGCCGGAAAATCCATTGGGTGAGTATGCTTTGAGACTTGCTTATGGCGCTGGCGACTATTTGATCCATGGTACTAACAAAGACTTCGGAATAGGTTTACGAGTTAGCTCTGGTTGTATCCGAATGGAACCTAAAGATATTGAGTGGCTATTTGAGCAAGTGAACCGTGGTGAACAGGTCACCATTATCAATGAGCCGATTAAGGTGTCATTAGAACCAGATAGAAGTGTGTTTGTTGAAGCGCACGAGCCATTAACTCGAAGTGATGGTTCAAAGAAATCATTACAGATCCCTGTGGAACTAAAATGGTGGCTTGAAGACGCAGAACTGCCAAATTCAAAGGCGAAAGCGGTTATCTTTGCTCAAAACGGCGTACCTGTAGAGATAGCACCACCTGTGATTGAGTTTTAATTCGACTGCCTCTTCTGTAACAAGGTGCGTTTTATCTTTTCTCTACTCGAATCAATACCTTCTACTCGAATTGGTATCGCCCAAAAAAAGCACCACATTCGTTAAGAAGTGGTGCTGTCTATGTACTGCTTTTTGCGACTTATTTAATCTACAGCTTAATCGCGATTAGATCTCAAACTACTTAGTGTAAGACTCAGCGATGTTATCGATGCGTTCGTTAGCACGATCCGCTTCTTCTTTCGCTGCCATAGCGGCTGCTTCTGCTTCTTGAGCCTTCATTTCTGCGGCTGCTTTGTCACTCTTAAGTGCTTCAACTTCGCTTGTAAGTTGAGCCACTTGGTTAGTTAGTTGATCCATTTCTGACACTGCAGCTTCTTCTGGTTCTGAAGAACAACCGGCTAAAATGAAAACTGATGCTGCAGCTGCGATTAACGTCTTATTCATAAGAACTCCTTGCTTATTTATCATCAAAAGATGCGCTATACATTCTTTATCATATAGTCGCTTCATTAATGATTGTAGCGACTAATTTTTTAACTGCAAAAACAATAACTAAAGAAATTGCTAAATTTTTGAGGTAATTAGCTAAGTATCACGTTGTGTCTCATTTATGAGATGAAGGATTTAGAGACGACTTGTAGGTGTTTTTGGAGAGCTATCCCTTTGCTAGCAATGCATACGTTGTTCTAGCTAAAGATAGATAAAGGGATAAATTTACTGTGATCTCTATCCTTATAAAGTACTTTCGCGGTATCATGTCACGTTAAATTAATTTTATTCAATACCATCATGACTGGAGAGTCCTTTGCACTTTAAAGATTTAGGCTTAGATAACCGCTTACTGAAGAACTTAAAACATTACGACTTCAAGAAGGCGACAGAGATCCAATCAAAAGCGATCCCTGTTGCTATTGCTGGTAAGGATCTATTGGCTTCATCAAAAACGGGATCAGGAAAAACATTGGCGTTTGTGTTGCCAATGATACATAAAGCATTAAAAACAAAAGCGTTTTCTGCTAAAGATCCTCGTGGTGTAATTTTGGCTCCTACTCGTGAGCTAGCGAAGCAAGTTTACGGCGAACTGCGTAGCATGCTTGGTGGTCTGTCTTATGAAGCGGCGCTTATCTTAGGTGGTGAGAACTTTAACGACCAAGTTAAAGCATTGCGTAAGTACCCTCGCTTCATCGTAGCGACGCCAGGTCGTCTTGCTGACCACCTAGAGCACCGCTCATTGTTCCTTGATGGTGTTGAAACGCTAATCCTTGATGAAGCAGACCGTATGCTTGATCTTGGTTTTGCTCCAGAACTGCGTCGTATTGCAAACGCGGCTAAGCACCGTCGTCGTCAGACGCTAATGTTCTCTGCCACTCTGGATCACGCTGAAGTGAACGGCATTGCCAATGAAATGCTGGATGCACCTAAGCGCATCTCGGTGGGTGTTTCTAACGAACAGCACCTTGATATCACTCAGAAATTCTACCTATGTGATCACCTAGATCACAAAGAAGCGATTCTAGACCGTGTACTAGAAGAAGCTGAATACCGTCAGGTTATGATCTTCACAGCAACGCGTGCTGATACTGATCGCCTAACGGATAAGCTAAATGAGAAGAAGCTTAAAGCTGTTGCACTGAGCGGTAACTTAAACCAAACACAGCGTAATGCGATCATGAGTCAGTTTGAGCGCGCGGTTTACAAGATTTTGGTTACAACCGATGTTGCTTCTCGTGGTATCGATATTCCAAACGTAAGCCACGTAATCAACTTTGATATGCCGAAGCATACCGAAGAGTACGTTCACCGTGTTGGTCGTACTGGCCGTGCAGGTAACAAAGGCGATGCAATCTCTTTGGTTGGTCCAAAAGACTGGGACAGCTTCAAGCGTGTTGAACTTTACCTTCAACAAGATCTTACTTTCTCTGTGCTTGAAGGCCTAAAAGGTAAGTTCAAAGGTATTAAACCTCGTAAACCTGCGTTTGTTAAAGGCGGTCCTGCGAAGAAGAAAACCAACACTCAAGCGAAGAAAACGCCGAAGAAACCAGTTAAGCGCGATAAGAGCTTCCACCAGAATGTGGCAGTGGGTGATACAGTGTTTATCCCTAAGAAGAAAGTTGCGCCAAAAACTGACGACGAGTAATCAACAGCCAGTTAAAAGCGTTTGTTTGTAAAACTGACATAAATAAAAACCGCCATTATTAGGCGGTTTTTTTGTATCTGACTTTTGTGCCTAAGAGGTGCTACCTCAAGTTACAGTTCAACTTGGCGGCTTTAGAAATCAAAGGTAGAGAACGAGTACGCCAAGATATGGTCTGCGATGTATTTGTGAGTAGCCGTAGTTGGGTGCGTCACGCCCCAAAAGACATAACTGTCTGAACCATAGGTCGCACAATCATTGGTTAAGCTGTGGCTTTTCAGGTAGTCGGCCGCAGAGCTTCGATTGATATTAAGACAAGCATCACTCGCGTTTCGAAAGCCATGTTGTTGTGGGTTATCGGTAATGCTGGCGAACAAGGCGCTTGCATCGAACAACACCACATTTTTCCCCATACCTTGGTAATACTCGGCTTGAGCTTTGATGAACTGGTTAAATTCTAAGATCTTGCCACGAACTTTTATGATCTCTTGCTCGGTCGAGTATTTGAATTGAGGGGCTTTGGTTGCATCGGGTAAGGTGAACAGCAGGATATTGTTCGCACCGGATTCCGTTAAGCGGATCAGCGCGCTGCTAAAGTCAGCTTTTACATCGGCGACTTCTCGATCGTAGTTCATGAAGTCATTGAGACCAAACTCTAAAGTAAATAGTGAGTTTTCCGGGCGATAGTTTTTGGCAACTTTCATGTAGGTTAGATAAGAGGTGACTTGATCATAAACACCAGTCAATGCCACGTATTGGTTGGTACCTGCGGCGCCACCCACAGCCCAGTTATACAGAGGGACACCTTTCGCTTTTGCTAAATACTCCGTCCAGACTAAACCATTCGAAAAGTGCCCTAAAAACCACGAATCTGCGTTCGGAAAAACCCATTGTGAGCCATTAAATAGATTACCAGTGTCGGACAGGCTATCACCAAAGGTGACAATACGGTTGATGCTACTGGCTTGAAAAGCGTTGTCGTTGGTCCAGATTGAGTGGTTGTAAGAGAAGCGATTATCTGCGGCAAAGTAGGTGATGTCAGCGGCGTCATGTTGGATGTTGAGCGTCTGTTCGCAACGCTGTTTGATTTCAGATTGAGGCGCATCACTGTAGAACATGTTTTTGAAAGAAACAGAAGACCACCAATATCCGTTGATCGTGTAGTAATCACCATTCTCTTTCTTTGCCCACTTCCAGTCGGTGGCTGGGGAGTCATGAGAGGCATCGGTTCGATACCAACATCTAACGTACGAATAGGTCTCTGAGCCTTGTGTACTGAGTACTTGTGCAGATGTAATCGATTCTGGTGTTGGTATTGAGTCTTCAGCGGCATAAGCGCCAAAAGGCAGGGCTAACGTGAGTATTAAAGCCGTATTTTTCATCACTGTATTCTCTTTTGTATTTAGTGAGCCAAACAAAACGTTGTTGCTTGTTGCCTATTGTTTGTTGATAAGTGGATAAGTAAATAACTGGTACGACCTATATCTAAGATTAATAATTAGCGTCAATACATTCAGGCTTATGGTGTGTCGTTAATGGCATAAGCATCAAGTTTTCAACGAGTTTGTGGTTGAAAAATACCTGTTTCCAAACGGTTATTTGTCGATAAACTTTGGATTATTACGAATGTTGAATTGATATTTGAGTCAGAGTATTGAAAGAACAATCTCATCAATCTTAGTTAAATGTTAATTTAATCAATTGCTTATGGTTTCGGTTTTCCTTCTGATTCTGTTTGCCTGATGTTCATCGCACCTGTTTAATTCAAGTTCGCCATCACAAATATCAAATCGTTACTTTCTGTTTTATAAAATCATCATCTACGGTTTTTTTACTCATCAGAGGTCTAATCTGTTTAAGGAAAGAGCATTGAAAAAGATATTAATTTGGACGATAGCCTGCCTATCCAGTTTTGGCGTATATGCCGGAACGAGCGCATCAGCATTAGAAGCCAGCGGATACACTGAAACGAAATACCCCATTATGTTGGTACATGGTCTGTTTGGTTTCGATACATTAGCGGGCGTCGACTATTTCTATGGCGTACCTGAATCCCTAACCAAAGATGGCGCGAGCGTATATGTCGCTCAGGTCTCTGCAACCAACAGTTCTGAGGTCCGTGGTGAACAGTTACTCGGCCAAGTTGAAACGCTGTTAGCTGCAACAGGAGCAAGTAAGGTGAATCTGGTTGGTCATAGCCACGGTGGGCCTACGGCTCGTTATGTTGCGTCGGTTCGACCGGATCTGGTGGCTTCAGTGACCAGTATTGGCGGTGTGCATAAAGGTTCTAAGGTTGCTGATCTCGTTAGAGGGAACGTATCTGAAGGCTCTGTCACAGAAGGTATCGCGGTGAAATTAGCAGGTGGATTAACGACACTGATTAACCTTTTATCTGGTGGAACGGATCTCGACCAAGACGGCCTCGCTTCTCTTGAAGCATTGACCACAGAAGGCTCACTAGCATTCAACCAGTTTTATCCTGAGGGCGTTCCGACGTCTGAGTGTGGTGATGGTGAGTGGCAAGCAAGTAACGGCGTTTATTACTATTCATGGACAGGGTCTTCCACTTTTACCAACCTTCTTGATCCTACCGACGGAGCGATGACAATCCTAGGCTTAGCTTTCAATGAACCTAATGATGGCTTGGTAGGAGCATGCAGCGCCCATTTGGGCAAAGTGATTGGTGATGATTACAAAATGAACCACCTAGATGAGATCAATGGGTTATTGGGAATTCACCACTTGTTTGAGACAGATCCCGTAACTCTATATCGTCAGCATGCCAATCGATTGAAGTTGGCTGGCTTGTAGTCTGCAAAGCCGTTTAATAAGAAAACAAGGAAGTATGATGAAAAAGACCGCCATTTTGTCGATAACCACGATAGCCCTGATGAGCACAGCGGCGGTCTTTTTATATCTAAATAATCAAGATACACATACTGACGACGAACAACGCGTCTCCTCATTGAAAGTCGCCTCTCAACAAGACACCGACATCGATAACGCATCAGCCAAAGACATGATGGAATACTTCGTATCGGGTAATACAGAATTAACCGTTGAAGATATTCGTGACAATGTAGCAAAACACCACGAGCAATCATCAACAGCCGTGGTCGATGAAGCACTGTTTGCCAAATATCTAGAGTATAAGTCGGCACTGACATCGTTGGACGTACAATTCGTTACCACATCCATTTCCGCTGATGACCTGCGCGCACTCAATCAAGCGCTCCTTGACCTTCAAGCTCAGTTTTTCAGTGAGAGCGAGATAAGTATTCTGTTTACGCACGACAACAGAATGAGAGAAATCGCCTTAGAGAAGTTACTTCTGAAACAGGAGGGATTAGAGGATGAAGAATACCAACAAAGACTTGAATCCTATCTATATGAGCAACCTGATTATGTTCAGTCGAGTCACCAGAATCAGGTGTTACTCCAACAGCTCTCTAGCTCTGAAGGTCTCGATGAACAGGGTAAATACTTAAAGAGAAGCGAACTTGTTGGTGAAGAAGCAACCCAAAGGCTTGAAGCTCTTGATAAAAAAAGAGCGGCCTTTGAAGGCTCGTTAGAGGTCTACTTCGCAGAACGGAATGATGTTTTGAACGACTCAGCCTTATCAGAAACCGAACAACAAGAGACACTTGCGCAACTTCGGACAGAGCATTTCCTACCAGAACAACTGAGAAGGGTAGAAGCGATTGAAAGAATTCGAGCGGCTGAATCTGGTCAGTAGTGTCTAAAAACGAAAAACCAGCCATGATGGCTGGTTTTTTTGTTTATAGGTGAGCTCTAAAGCGCATACAGCTTGAATCTGTTGCCTTGAACCTCTTAACTTAAACCCTATACCTTAAAGTAGTCCAACTGCTGTTTCTGTTGCTCGGCTAGGTTAGATAGCTCGTGGCTTGCTGCAGCGGCTTGAGTAATGCCGGTTACGTTTTGGCTTACTAGGCTGTAGATGTTTGAAATATTACGGTTGATGTCTGAGGTTACTTGGCTTTGCTCTTCTGCGGCTGAGGCTACCTGAGTGTTAATCTCCGTCATATCCGTTACCGAGTTAGCAATGCCTGAAAGGGCTGTGCTTACTTCCGCTGCCAGTGTTTGGTTGTGCTCTAGCATAGCTAATGAACTGCTCATGCTCTCGTTAGCGTTGCCAGATTGAACCTGCAAACCTTCAATAATGGTTTGGATCTCTTTAGTTGAGTCTTGTGTGCGTGCCGCTAGCATTCGAACTTCATCAGCAACAACCGCGAAACCACGACCACTTTCACCTGCGCGAGCCGCTTCGATTGCTGCGTTAAGCGCAAGCAGGTTAGTTTGTTCAGAGATGCTTTGAATCACCTCAATCACTTTACCAATCTGCTCAGAGTGCTCTTTTAGCGTGCCCACAACATTTGCAGCTTCGCTTAGCTGAATCGCCATCTGTTCGTTAGCTTTGTTGCTTTCATTAAACAAGCTCATGCTGTGTGTTGCCATTTCGTCGGCTTGCTTAGACGCTGAGTCAGCTTGTACTGCGTTCTCATTAACGTGCGATGCGGTGCTTTCTAGTTGGTTTACAGCAGAAGCGACTTGCTCCACTTCTTGCTTCTCTTGGTCTGAGTTAACGCTGGACTGTGTCATTACAGCCGCTAACTCTGTCGACGCAGAAGCCACTTCGATACTGATTCGAGACAGCGAGCTTACCGTATCACGCAGTTGGTCTACCGATTGGTTTACGTCTTGCGCAAGGCGTGAGATTTCATTATCGCCATACTCTTCTGCTTTTACTAACAAGTTACCTTTGGCTACTTCGCGCATGGTTTCCTGAATATTGCTGATCGGTTTAACAATGATACCAGCCAGCGTCCAACTAATAACTAGAGCTACAGACAGGATCACCAACAGTGCAATGGTCGCTGTATTGAGTGTGCTGGTGTGTTGCTGGCCATTGATGTCGACTTCTTGAGTCGCAAGCAGGTTCAACTTTTTAGAAAGTGTGTTGATCGCTTGCACCATGTCATTACCTGCGTGACGGTATTGGTCGATTGCAATCTGGTAGCGGTTTTCAAAATCTGAAGAGAGTGATGCATCGCCGTGCTTCGCTCTTAATAAAGGAAGCATTGTTGTACGAGAAAAGTCGACATAGTGATTCATCGCTTTGTTCATCGCGGCCACTTCATCTTGCATGCCTGGAACTGTGTCTAATGAATTCAGTAGGCGAGTATTTTGGTCGCGTTTTTGGTTTAGTGTTTCAACCAGTGTTTTTACGTCATCAGCATTGAATAGACTGTAAATCGCTTTGATGCGCATGCCATAGCTGTTGTCGACGATTTCGCTTAGTTCTTCTTTATGTAAGATTAATTGGTCGGTCGCTACTGATACATCTTTGAATGCACTTTCTAGCTTTTCACCACCGATGATGACACCGGCTAAAAGTAAGACGACGGAAAATAATACGGGTATGAGAATTTGTATTTTGATTGATAAGCCACTGAGAGGTTGGCGCATGTAATGTCCTTCTTTGAATAAATAAATGAGCAGAAGCAATTGTTATTATTGTAATTAGCAGGTGATTCTAACTTCTGAGAATGACAATTCAATCAGTAATGAATTCGATTTTGATATATGAGATAGATATTTGATAAATTTTGAATATTTATTGTACAAACAAGGCTTTAGCCATTTTTAAGGTAGGGTTATTTGGCACAGAACCTTGTGTGGTATTAGGTAATAAAATAAAAGGATGGCGAGATATTGAGCGGTTTAGCTTGTAGTGGTCAACTGATATTGGCCACGCTCCTAGAGTTTAACCAGAACAATCGTTCTGATTCATTGGGAGTCAAACCACCGTT